>JAIRMP010000036.1 GCA_031258615.1 Spirochaetaceae bacterium
GCCTTTAACTCTATCTCAAACGCCATAAACTTTCTCCGTCGAGGCCGCGCCGCGAAAGCGCCCGTTCTAAAGCAGCTTCTTTAGCTCCGCCGCCTTGTCCGTCTTTTCCCAGGGGAAATCTTTCCTGCCAAA
Source organism: Spirochaetaceae bacterium (assembly GCA_031258615.1). GTDB lineage: Bacteria > Spirochaetota > Spirochaetia > Treponematales > Breznakiellaceae > JAIRMY01. The sequence continues at coordinate 133 of JAIRMP010000036.1, forward strand.
GTGCCCGTAGGACGCTGTTTTTTGGTATATCGGCCTCTGTAGATCGAGCATCTTGATGATGCCGGAAGGCGACAGATCGAAGACCTTGACCACGGCTTCCTCTATTTTTCTTTCCGGCACATTTGCCGTGCCAAACGTATCCACCATCACGGAGATCGGGAACGGAACGCCTATCGCGTAAGCCAGCTGAATCTCGCAGTACCCGGCAAGCCCCGCGGCGACAATGTTTTTGGCAACATAGCGCGCCGCGTAAGCCGCGCTGCGGTCAACTTTAGTCGGGTCCTTGCCGGAAAACGCGCCCCCGCCGTGCCTGCCCATGCCGCCGTACGTGTCAACAATGATCTTGCGGCCTGTCAGCCCCGTGTCGCCGAAGGGCCCCCCCACAACAAAACGTCCGGTAGGGTTGATGTAGAACTTTGTATTTGCGTCCACCATGCCGGTAGGCTCCAAAACCGGTTTGATTATCCTTGATATGACCGTCTCCTTTATCTCGGCGTACGAAACATCCGGATCGTGCTGATGGGAGACGACAACCGCGTCCACCCGGATCGGTTTGCGCCCCTCGTACTCCACCGTCACCTGACTCTTCGCGTCCGGACGCAGCCATTTTACCGCGTTCGTCTTGCGCAGTTCAGCGGCGTTAAGCAGAATCTTGTGCGCCAGCGTGATCGGGAGCGGCATCAGCTCCTCCGTTTCCGCGCAGGCAAAGCCGAACATCATGCCCTGGTCGCCCGCCCCCTGCTGCCCCCTGTACTCCTCCAGGCCAAGCCCGGAAACACCCTGGCTTATGTCAGGCGACTGGCTGTGTATCATGTCCAGTACCGCCATAGACTGAAAATCGAGGCCGTAATCGGGGTTCGTGTAGCCTATCGCCTTCGCCACGTCCCGCACTATGCTCTGAAAATCGACAAAGGTCTTTGTCGTGATTTCGCCGCCAATCAGCACAAGCGATGTGGACGCGAAGGTTTCGCAGGCGACACGACTCTGCGGATCGTCCCGCAGGCAGGCGTCCAGTATAGCGTCGGAAACTTGATCGCACAGTTTATCGGGATGCCCCTCCCCAACCGACTCGGATGTAAAAAAATACCGTCTTTTCTCCATATAAATTAAACTCCTAAAAGCTTTCTCTAAAGCGGCAGAATCGCCGCCGCATAATAAAATATTAACTCTTTCTGTAGATGTTAAGGCATTTTACCGGTTCCGGACGGAATTCGGTTAAATACTACTTAAATTGTAGGAAATAATTGTGTTTACAGTCAAGACCGCCAGGGCGTCCAGCGGACCTCATAGCGGAGGGGGGCATCCAGCACCAGCAGGTCTGTAAGCGGTATCGTGAATTTGGCATGGCTGCCCTTGCCGGTTCCGCCTTTTACGCTTTCGACAGGGCCGGGAAAGTCAAGGTTTAAGAGGAAGTTTGCGCCGCGTATCTCGTCCGCGATGGCCTTGCCGTAAACCGAAGCGACAAGCTCAAGGTAGGCGTCCCTGCCTATCACCTCGCCCGTCACGATCGGCGCCATCAGCGCTGAAAGGTAGTCCACAAGATCAGGTGAAACGAGCAGCAACAGTTCCTGCCCGTTATTGATGTTAAGGTCTATCGTCAGGCTTCCGCCGGACGCCGAATGTTCCCATACAATGGCGGAAAATTTTTTCCCGCCTGTTTTTTGGGAAACGGTGTCCGCGGCGCTGTTCAGGAACCGGGCCATGCTTGATATGACAATGCCGCCTTCAAGCCCGCCCTGGCCTGTGTTGCGCAACGCCGAGGCTTCAACGCCCTGTATCGCCGCAAAGCTCCTGTTCAGCAGGGCCGCGTCAAAGACAGGCCCGCCGCCCTTTTCCGAAAGGCTCGTTAGCAGGCGTTCCATGTTGGGGAGCAACGCGCTTTTCAGCGTGAATTCCGCGCGGGAATCGCTGTGAATCTCTCCGTCCAGACGGGCACCGCACGAAACGCAGACAGTCAGGATTAGAAACGTAAACAGCGCCCCAAGACATAGGAGGGACGCCTTGTACTTGGCAGACACAGGGCGCGCTATTTTTTGAGCGGGGCGTAAACCGCGTCGGGAGACCAGAGGCCGCTTCTTTCCTCACCGTTCACGCTGGGTATATCCACGACCATACCCTCCTCGATCAGATCGGGATTTTTGGGATTGGGGATTTTGTTTTTATTGGCCTGGTAGAGCAAAGGCCAACGGCGCGGGTCGCCATAGACCCACGAACGTCCCGCTATAGTCCAAAAACAATCGCCATACTTATCCCAGGACCTCACCGTATACCGCGCCGGCAGCGGCGTACCCTTATCCTGCTTATCTTCCACCGGCAAGGCGGGTTCCGCCGTTATACCGATCCTTTCCGCTGTCTTCCCTGAATCGGCAACCGGGAGCGTATCCGTAACGCTTGCATCTTCGGGCGGCGCCGTAAAAGCGGCCAATGTTTTAATGACTTTGTTGGCGTTCTCTATGGTATCGTCCAATTTGTTTTCAGTTTTTGCTATTAGGCCAAGGTTGTAGTATGTTTTTGCGTCATAGAATTCAGTAGGGAAGTAACGCTTCGCCTCCGCTGAATCCGCCCAGACCAGCCGTTCCAGCGCGTCGTCCATCTTATTGTCCGCAATATATATTTTTACCTGCTGTTCTACATACAGGTCCGACGCCGCCGCTGCTTCCGCCGCGCCTTCCGCGTTTGCTGCCGCTCCGTCATAATCCCCGGCGGCAAACGCCTGCTTCGCAAGGGTATGTAAACGTAAACCCTCCGCTAAATGCCTGTTATTTCTGATATTGCCGAGCGTTTCGCCGGTCTTCTCCGTTGCCGCGCCAAAACCAAAAATACAAATTTGTATTAAACCAAACATTAACAGCAGGCGTTTATGACCTGCGTATTTTATGGTATTCATAGTGCATCTCCATCTTCACCGGTTTCAAGCTGTTTTACCGCGTCTTCCACAATTTTTTCACTTTCGCCGATCTTTTCTTCCGCGTTTTTTAACGCAAGTTCAGCCTTTGTCTTTTTTTCTGTGGCAATGTTTATTGTTTCCATGAAAGCCGGTATGGATTCCCCGTAAAACTCCGCCGCAGCCGCGTAATCCTCGCTCCGCATGGCAGCATTACCTTTGTTGAACAATTCCGCTGCAAGGTTATAATTCTGTTTTACAGCGGTATCGGCCTTTAACTTAAGCGCCTGCTGCTGCATACTGCCGGACGTTGACTGCAAAGATTCGGCCTTTGCCAGCAGCGCATCGTTGATAATGGACGTAAAACCGTCAAGCGCGGAGCGCGCCTCGGTCAGGGCGGCCTCGTCAACGGCGTCAAAACCTGCTTCGTAAGTACCTGTGGCAGTATTCAACGCGCCATCGGCTGAATCAAAACGCTCTTTATAATCGTTGTTAAGGTTGGAATTCATTACCTCCTGACGCTTTGCCCGCGCCGCAGTCAGTGTTTCGCCAAGTTCCGCATACATTGACTGCTTTTTGGCTAAAAGCTCACCGTCCTCCGCTTCGGGTGTTTCTTCGGCAATTTCGGTTTCTTCAACAACGGCAGGCTCTTCCTCCGTCTCCGGTTCGGCAGCAACATCTTCAACCTTCGCCTGTTCAGGCTGAACCTCCTCTACAGTTTTTGGGGCGCTTTTGCAGGAAACCACCAAAACAACCAGGATCGCCGGCCAAATTCGGCTAAAACTTACCTTACGCACAATAAACTCCTATTACACATATTATCGGATATTTTAACATCACACTTGATAAATTAAGGGATTCACGGAAGCGCCGGAATGAATACCCCGCCGTTACCTGATCTATCAGATCTGTGCGGAACAGAATATTCAAACCGGTAAACGCCTTTGCCTGGTCATTGTTCATACGGATTCCCTCCGCCTTTTTTTGAACAGGTTTACGCTTGCAAGCCTGTATGCCGCTTATTCGGAGAGGGCGCGGAGAATTTCCTCTGGTGTACCGGCTTTTAGCATCTCGGCGCGTTTTTCCTGGCTTTTAAAGAGCAGACTGATTTCGGCGAGAAATTGCAGGTGAGGGCCCGTTTTTTCCAGCGGTGAAATGGTCATGATGAAAATACGGCAGGGCTCGCCGTCAAGCGCCTCAAAGTCGACAGGACTGTCGGAAACACCGATACAAGTCACAAGATCGCTGACAGCGTTAGTTTTACCGTGAGGAATGGCGATGCCGTGCTTCATACCGGTGGACATCTTACCCTCACGTTCCATGACTGCCGCCAGCGCCGCCGCCTTATCCGTAACCTTACCGGCAGCCACAAGCAAATCAAGCAACTCGTTAATAATATCCTGCTTGTTGCTGCCTTTAAGGTGAAGACAGATAGTATCCTTTGTTAAAATAGTATTTAAACCCATGAGTTTTATTCTAATGGGATTCCGTGCAAGAGTCAAGCGGCCGTTTCCCGCATTGCGGCGTGCCCAGCGCGCGCTTCAGCCTGGAGTTTGCGGCGCAAACTCCTACCGTTGTTGTGGGGGCTGGGCGCCGCTCCACCGGGAGCCGTCATTGCGAGGAACGAAGTGACGAAGCAATCGTGGCAAGCCAGCGGCTTGCCATAGGAGTTTGCTACACAAGCCGCGAAGCGGCTTGCCGCTGTGCGGTTGTGCCGGCGGCACAACCCACACGCGGGTCGGTGGTGTCAGCCGCTGCAAGGCGGCTTGCCGCTTCGCGGTTGTCTACGCAAACTCCATCAGGCTTGTCGAGCCTCCTCGCCTGGATTGCCACGCGCCTGCGGCGCTCGCAATGACGGCTGGCGAGGCGGCGCTCACAATGACGACCCACCTCCCACACCGCCGCAAACTTTGTTCGCGATGGCGATAAGGATGTATCTTTTCACCGGCGCCTTTCGTCCCACCGGGCGGAACGCTCGTCTACCCCGTCTTCCAGGGCCTTTTCACGGCTAAAGCAGTATAGTGCGTTTTGATGAATTACTTCACTGGAACGACGGTCAGTTTTTACAGCATTTATCATTTCTTGCGCGGATGAACGCTGGTCGTCAGCAGGCTATAAAGGCTTCGAATGAGCCTGCAAGGTAAAGATTTTCGCGGGCCGCTTCCGTTACAAACACGCTTTCGCCCCGCCCTATCGCTATCTTTTCGCCGTCCTTAAAACGGAGGCTGACATTCCCGCTTGTGCAGACAAGAATTGAGGCGGAAGAAACGGGGAAAGCGGCCTCCCCGCCGGCATTGTCGATCCACGTAAGCGAGAAATCGTCTGCCGGGGCGGGGTACCTGACGCCAGGTTCGGGCTTGAGTATATCCGGCATGAACGGGGTAAACCGCGCCACGTCAAACAGTTCCGCGCTGTCTATTTGCTTAGTCGTGAGGCCGCCCCGGATAACGTTATCGGAGGCGGCCATCAGTTCTATTCCCGCCCCGTGAATGTATGCGTGAACGACGCCTGGCGGTACGAATATCGCCTGGCCGCGCTCCAAATCCACAACATTGAGGTACAGCGGGGACAGGACGGACGGGTCGCGCGGGAACAAGCCGTTTAGCTTTTCCGTCAGTTCCAGTTCCGGGATGAACCCTTCGTATTCATTTTTGACGCGATCCATATTTTTTTCTATGAAAGACGATATTCCGGCGCGTTCGTCGTCGGTCAGCGTGAAAAGCGCGCGCAAAAAATTCTTTACCGCGCCGTTCTCCCGCGAAGCGCCGTCCGCGCCAACAGAATCAAGGGGCGCGGTAAGTTTTTTTACCGCCGGGCAGCTTAGGGCGGACAACCTTTGTTTTATGTCCTCCGGTTTGCGGAAACCGCACAACGCGCGGAATGGCGTCAACGCGCACAGTATCTCCGGTTTATGGTTTGGGTCCTTGTAGCTCCGCTCCGGCGCGTCAAGCGGAATACCGAGTGAGTTTTCCCTTGCGTACCCTGCCATAGCGTGCGCCCTATCGGGATGCGCCTGTATGGAAAGAGGCTTTTCAGCGGCAAGCACTTTGAACAGGAACGGCAGGCTGCCGGTAAGATCGGACAGAGGCCTTTTGCCCTCGTCCAGAAGCGCCAGCGAGGGGCCGCGCGGGTGCGTCCCCATCCACAGTTCGGCATAAGGCTTTCCGTCCGGGTTTTTGATCCCCAACAGCTCCGGGATAAAGTCCGGTGACCCCCAATCGTAACGCATTATTTCATTCTGTAACTTGTATACGCCATTCATGCTCTAAATCCTTTTTTGTCAGTATCCGCGTGGAACGATCCAGTTCCAGGCACGCTTCTATATATTCGCCGCTTACAACATCTCCGCTGCCGGCCCCCGGACATTCTTCCGTGGCGGAGAGCCATGTCTCTTCCGAATCGAGCATAGCCTCCCAGAACGGGTATGTCCTGCACTGAACGGGACGCGCGTCGTAGATTGAGCAGCCGTCCTGCCAAAAAATACAGTCGAGGGATGTTTTTTCCTTTAACGACAGCCGGGCGTCATCGTCCCAATCGATCCAGCGGCAGTAAACCTGAATAAATTCATCGTGGGGCATATCGAGTTCCTTTGAGATACCCGCCAGATCGTCCCCGGACAAAAAAACAAAGCCGGGCCCCGTCCTACAGCAGAAGGAACAGCGCCTGCACGAAAACCTAAGCCCGTTCCTGTAGAAAGGCAGTCCGGGGGCGGCGGCCTGAGCGGAGATTCGCGCCGCTATTTGCGCGACAATAAGCGCCGCGACCTGACGCGGGGTTTTTCCTTCCGCTTCTATCGTTATAAAGGCGCGCTGCTTGTAAGCGGCGGCGCGGCGTTCGTGCAGGGCGGCGTGCGCCGCTTCCGGGTTTTCGGTGTCGAGGAAGGCGGGGAGGCCTCCGCCGTTTTTCGCGGCCTCCTCTATGCGGCACCAGGCGGTTGAGGCGCTCACTTCCAGGTAAACGATCATAACGCTCCCGTCTTTGACAACGGCATCCATCGCGGGCTCGTTATCTATGAGGCCGCCGCCCGCCGCAGCAATCAACATACCGCCCGCCTCTTTCGCCCTGGCGGCAATGGCGGAGACGGCGCGCGCCTCGGCCTCCTGAAAGAGCCCCCGTCCCCGCCTGTACAGGCAGCGCGGGGAAATCCCCTCCCGCTCCTCAATCAGCGCGTCAATGTCGACAAAGTCCCCGCCAAGTATCCCCTGGAGGGCGAGGGCGGCGCTTGTTTTCCCGCAATGTTTCGGGCCGCAGAGAAGCAGCAAGGCGATGTCCTTACTCGTCTTTTGACAGGACTACAGGTCCGCGTTCAAGGGCGACAAGGCCGGTACGCGCCAGTTCCATGATGCCGTAGGGCCGCAGAAGCTGTAGCAGCCCGTCAAGTTTATCTGAGCTGCCGGTAGCCTCCACCGTTATCGTTGATGTGGATATATCTATCACGCGGGAACGGAAAATCGCCGCCACTTCGACTATGGCGGAGCGGTTTTGCTCGGTTGACATCACCTTGACAAGCATGATTTCGCGTTTGATGCAGGAAGCCTCATCAAGTTTGCGAATCGAAATTACATCGACAAGCTTTCCAAGCTGCTTCACAATCTGTTCAAGAATCGCGTCGTCGCCTGAGACCGCTATGGTCATGCGGGAAACATCCCTATCCTCAGTTTCGCCCACAGTCAGGCTGTCGATATTGAAACCCCGCCGGCTAAATAGACCCGAAACACGGCTCAACGTGCCCGCCCTGTTTTCGACCAAAACCGACAATACGTGCGTTTTCACAGTAACCTCCGCGCATAATTTCTAAAGTGTATTCTCAAATTTATACCAATCAAAAACCATTGTCCATGTATGAGGCAGCAGGCAGCAGAAAATTATGGCGCCGAATTCGGCTTTGTCAAGTATTTAGCGCCTAACCCCTCTCTTTTTGTACCCCTTTTCCCCCTAAAATATTACACAGCCGCAGACGATTTTTTCCCGCACACTGTAGCCGGAGGCAAATCCGTTCCGGAATTAGGCAATTCTGATACGGAATTGGGCAAATCCGCCCGGAACGGGGGCAATTCCATCTTAAACGGGAGCAATTCCATCGTAACCGGGGGCAATCCCAACATGGAATTAGGCAATTCCGGCTCGAACGGGGGCAATTCCGGTACGGGATTAGGCAATTCTATCCCGACCGGGGGCAATCCCGTCTCAAAATTAGGCAATTTTGCCTCAAACGGGGGCAATTCCGCCCCTCATAAAAACAAGGAGAAACTATAATGTCAACCACAAGAGACTGGCTCCCGGCAGGCCGGGACGGACAACTTTCAATGGCCGATGACTGGATTTCAGTATGTACTACAAGGCAAACAGACTGGAATATCCCCGGTCCGGCCTTAACGGAACTTACCACCCTTAGGGGAACCGCCGCGACCGCCCTCGAAACCGCCAAAAACGAGACCACCCGCACCCCCGTAGCCACCGCCCAATGCAAAGAAGCCTTTGACGCGCTCACCGTCTTCATGCGGGATTTCAAGCGGAGATATTTTTTATCCCCGCCATTGCTTGATTCCGATTATATCTCCCTCGGACTCAAGCCCCATGACCCCACCCCAACCCCCAGCGGGATACCTACGGCGCAAGTAACCGTAGAAACCTATCTTCTGGGACGGCACGAACTGGGCATAAGAATCATCTATGTAGTTGGCAGTCCCAGCGACCCCGCGAACAAAGGCTACCGGATATGGTACACGGTCGTTGCCCCCGGTGAAACGCCCCCCGCCAACCCCGATGAGTTACGCAAATCATTTTTCACCAAACGGAAAAAGGACGTGATTGAATTCGATTTTGGGGACAGCGGAAAGACGGCGTATTTCGCCGTGCAAATAGAGAACGAGGGAAAGAAAGGCCCCTGGGGGCCGCTGGTATCGGCATTGATACCGTAACAAAGGTGTTACCCGCTTATGCGGATAATATAAAAATTTGCTGGCGGGCATACGCATAAGGAGATTGTATTATGAAGAAAATACAGTTTATCGGTTTACCGGTCTTGGTGCTGGTATTTGGTTTAACGTTGATTGGTTGTGATAATGGAAGCACATCAAAAGATGTACTGGATGGGACTACATGGGGAAGTACCGCAACAGAAAATTTTTCCGGAACGGACTATACCATAACTGGAACTATGAAATTTGTCAGCCCAGATTTTGAGTTGAAATTATCATATATTCCAGACCCACCGGAAGCATTTCCGACCTTGACAAAAGGTACATATATTGTATCCGGCAATAATGTGACCATTTCGCCTGAAGGTGGTGGAGAATTGAAAGGAACAATTTCAGGAAACAAACTCACATTTATATTTGAAGACGGTGAACCGGATGTAGTCTACACCAAAAAATAGGCTGGTAACGATTAGGGAACACAATGGATTTCTGACATCATTTGAACCTATACTTAATAATCAGAGGGGGCCAGTTGCTGCGCAACAGACCCCCTTCTCTTTTTTCCCCAGCGATGATTGAACCCGCGCCTTCCCGCCGTCCATGGCGGGAAGGCGGTTTGCTAATGGGGGCAAAAAAACTTTGAACATGGTGTAAAAAATATAGTGCATAAAAATTATATTGTAAAATAATTATGAAAATAAAATAATAAAATTGGTGTAAAGGGGGGCACTTCGTATAACAGGACTGTATATGCTGCGCCGCTAAAGCGGCTTGGTCTTCCGTTCGCTAGGTCATTCCGCTGCGCTCCATTCCCACGCTCACTCCAGACACATTTTTGCGGTTGCTGGAAACCT
>JAIRMP010000059.1 GCA_031258615.1 Spirochaetaceae bacterium
CTCCTCAAAAAGATTTGGAGTTGGCAAAAAAGAGGCGGAATATTGTTTTGGCGGGAGGTACTTTAAATGAATAATACATCAATAGGTAGTTCTTTTGACGATTTTCTTGAAGACGAAGGGCTTAAAGAAGAAATCGAAAATGGGACGATTAAGAAACTCATTGCCTATCAAATGCAAGAAAAGTTAAAAAATGAGCATTTGACAAAAACGGAATTGGCTCAACGCTTGGACACTTCACGCGCTGCCGTTAATAGGCTTCTTGATCCATATAATGATTCAATTACACTTTTGACGCTAAAAAAGGCCGCGTCAATTCTTGGAAAAAAAATAAAACTTGAATTGATATAAAATAGGACTTAACGTCGCATAACTCGGGAGCTTTGCTGCCGCGGACTGTATATGCTTCGGGCGCAGTAGCGCCCTCGGGCTACGAAAAACCGCAGTCGGCTTGCGCCCTTTGTGCGGTTTTTCTCCGCCGCATGAGCGTCGGTTGCCAGTTGGGTGATGTGGGCCGCGGGGATACCCCATGCCTGCCCGCTGGTTGCGAAGACGGTGTTCCATGTTTCTACCATGTGTAACTGTCCGTCCCGTGAGTTTTGATACCAGTCTGCCATAAAAAACCTTCCTTTCGCGGCATAAACCGCCAAAAATACGATTAATCCCCAGAGATTCAAGTTCACCCCCTGGGGTTTCAACGCCAATCCCTGGGGATTCAAGTTCCGCCCCCAGGGATTCATGTCCAATCCCGAAGGATTGAAAGCCAATCCCTAGGGTTCCATGTCCAATCCCTGGGGATTCAAGTTCCGCCCCCAGGGATTCATGCCCAACCCCTAAGGATTGAAAGCCAATCCCCGGGGTTCCATGTCCAATCCCTAAGGATTGAAAGCCAATCCCCGGGGTTTTATCTTCAATCCCCAGGGATTCGGTCGCAATCCCTAGGGTTTTATGACAACTTGATGACGCTTCAAGCACACCCTCGCGTTACCAAGTCTTGGCTCCTTTACCTTCGAGCTTTGGGTTATGATGAGAAGCGGGAAAAGTAAAAAGAATGCTTTTTCAAATTCCCGCTTCCTCAAAACCAGCGGACGCTGCCCCTGTACTCCCCTTATTCCTTTCGATCAATTCACGAAGCGTTATATGGGGATTATGAAAACGCCCATGTTTCCGTGAAGCCTTTTTATAGTTGATCGCTTCCGTTGGACACCACTGAATACACGCGAAACATTGTTCACAATGATGTTGAAAAGACGGGCGTTTGTCAACAAGTTCGATATTGCTTACAGGGCATACCATTGTACAGGTTCCACACCCTGTACACCCGGCAGAGACATTGAAATTTTTATCGCCCGCCAGGGGGCGGATCTGCTCCAGCCCGCGGTTAAATGCCGGGGCCGAAGTGGTTTCAGTGGCGGCGGCCCGGGAATACTATGCGCCGGTAAAACCGCTGGATTATGACGGCGCTTCCGCCGCCGCGCTTCCGGGGAGAAGGGGGACACAGTCCCCGCCCCTGCCCGGCGTGGAAAAGCTTCCGGCCATTGAAGACGTGCTAGGGCGGCCAGCAGGGGTTCCTGGAGACTGTCGCGCTTGTAGGTTTTTCTCCTTACACCCTGCGGGTTCCGGTCAAAAACCTTCGAGAAATGGGATGGCTGATCGTTACTTGCGGCGTAGTGACATCTGCGATATTGCCGGCAGCATACCTGAAACACACAGGCAGACCCGTATTTCGCTCCGCAACGTAAATAAGGCAGGCCGCCCTGCTGATTTGGACATACGCAAAATGAATATCGTCCGGAAGCCCAGTGCTGTCAGTTATTTGTCCCGTCACTTCAGGTCTGTGGGAGCGTAGTGATTAGGTGGAGCGAATGGCTAATGGCCTCCGGCGGCTGGGGGGCGGCGCTCATCGTTTTCCGCCTGAAAGAAGCCGTCCTTCCAGTTGAAGCGGCTTGCGCCGTTTAACACGGACGCTTCGGAGGCGGCCTTCATAACGGCTCTGTAATCCGCCTTGCGCAGGGCAGGGCCGCTGAAGTCAACTATGAAGCGCTTAAAGCCCGAATACTTGAGGAACGGAATCTTGTCAACGATGGAAAAGGCCCTGGCGGGGATTACGGACGATGAGCCATCTTCATGGACAAGCCTGAAAACTTCGCCGCGCTGATCGGAGAATTCGCTGAAATCGTAAAGGTCTCCGCTGTCCCGGAGCGAGGCGCGTATGCGGAACAGGCGCGGGTACGCGAACACGGTAACAAAGACCCCCCCACGCTCGTTCACGGCAAATGTCCGTTCCAGATTCTGCCTGTTGTTTTCCAGCGGGGTAACAAAAAAGTTTAACTGATGGCCGGATAAAAATGAGACGGCAAAGCGGTTAAAAGTGTAGAGGCAGGGGCCGCAGACGATTGCGGCGTTTTTATTTTTCAACAGCGGTATGTGCGCAAGGTTGTTCACTATGTAACGTGAATAACCTGCTTCCAGAAGACTGTCCAGGGCCGGCTCGTAAAAGGCCAGTTCCCCCTCCGCGAAGAAGGGCGGCAGCGACAGAATCGTGTCCGCTGCCTTGAACGGCAGCGGCTTTCTTTCGTTCAGCAGGCGCGTGATGTTCCCGGCGGAAGCGGAAAGTATCAGTGCCTGCGGCTTTACGGACTGAGCTATGTACATATCCTCCACAAGCGAAACGGACACGTAAAGCCCCTCCGGGAAACACTTTTGCGTTTCTTTTTTTGCGGGCGGGAATTTTATAGACGGCGCTTTTTCAAAACCCGGCTGCCTGGAAGCATACTTGCCGTCCTTGTCTTTCTGTAGAAGCGGCGCCCAGCGCCGCGACATTTCCTTTACGCTTACCAGGTAAACACTATCGCCCGCCGCGAAACCCGCCGGAATATCCGTCCAAAAAGCGCCGTCCGTTTCATTCTCAACATACTTTACCTTATGCGAAGCGCGCTCTGAATCGTCAGCGCGGTGTATCCGCACCGAGTCGCCTGCTTTTGGGATGACCTTGCCAGCGTCCTCCACTGTACGCTTGATCAGGGCAAGGCGCAGGCCGTCTTTGTTACGCACCTTGCCTATCACGCCCAGTTTTACGCCGGTTCCCCCGTCCCGCATAGGATTCAGCCACTCACCCGCGCCTCCCGCTGAGCCGTCAAAATGAAACACGGTCTTTTGGCGGGCAAAATCATTTTTCAACAATTCCGCCGCCTTAGCGATGCTGCCGCGTACAGCCTCTTCTTCCCCCGCATCCCCACCGCCGCCCAAAATAACATCAAGCGCCAAGCGGTACGCTCTTACGACACAGCCCACATAGTCCGCGCTCTTCATGCGGCCCTCAATCTTGAAAGCATTCACGCCGGCCTTCACGAGGGCGGGCATCTTTTCCAGCAGTTGCAGATCAAGCGGGCTGAAGTAGTAGCCGCTCCCGCCGCCGCGGGAGTAGAGCCTGCGGCAAGCCTGCGTACACATCCCCCGGTTCGCCGACTTTCCGCCAAGATAACTTGAAAAAAGGCAGAGCCCCGACTCGCTTACACAGAGAGCGCCGTGAACAAAGACCTCAATCTCTATATTTGTATTCGCCCGTACCGCTTTGATCTCCTCAAAACTAAGCTCGCGGGCAAGCACGGCGCGCGTTACGCCTTCTTTTGAGAGCAGGTTGGCCGCCTTTGACGAAGCGACATTCATCTGGGTGGAGGAATGAATCTTTAACGCCGGAAAGCAGGAACGCGCCATAAGCACAACGCCAAAATCCTGAACAATGATCCCGTCACAACCGGACTTCGACAGGTACTTCAGAGTCTGGTACATACGGTCCGCTTCGCGCTGTTCAAAGACCGTGTTTACCGCGACATACAGCCTGCGCCCCTGGGAATGCAGGCTGCGTAGCGCGTCTTCAAACTGGGCGTAGGTAAAATTGGCGCTGCGAAGGCGCGCGTTAAAGTTCTTTAATCCAAGGTATACGGCGTCCGCGCCGCAGCTTACCGCCGCATTGAGGGCCTCCACACTCCCCGCCGGCGCAAGCAGTTCTATTTTTTTCAGTAAAACAGCCCTCAACTATCCATTTTTCATGGTTTTGTCCCATTTTATATCTTTTTTAACGGTTTACGCAAGCAGGCCTTGCGCAGCAAAGACCAGGGCTGCGCAAAATGCGCCGGTACGAAGGATCAGCGGAGGCCGGGCCGCTTTAGCAGCGATGTGTAAAGACCTGTTGGACGCGGTACGCCCTTTTTACATCAGAACAGTTTTTAATGATGCGCTAACCGATGGATTTTCTGTATTAATATATCTTAGCTCATTATTAAATTCAGATTTTATTCCTGTTATGAATTCATCCAACCATGATGGGGTCATTACTTTTATTTTATCAAAATCAAGAATGATTTCTTCGGAAGATGTTATATTTTTAAAAATATAAGCCTTTGCCATTAAAAAGGCTTCCCGACCAGCCGGCCGGTTAAGAAAATTCTCTCCAAAATTATTTATTTTAATATTCACAATCAATTTCCACCATGAAAATTTATTACTGCCAAACATCCGGATACAACTGTATCGCTCTTTGAATAGTTTATTCCGTTTTTGTTTATAAAACAACATCCCTTGCCAGATTGAAAATATAAATCCCAATTATTATCCCGAATTATTTCTGAAACGAATTTTAATCCGTTACCACGCTGCTCCGGGGATCGTCCTGAAATCTTTTTTGTAAATGCTATTTCCAGTGCTTCCAAATCATTTTTTATATTTACTACAACTTGTGCCAATGATCCTTTTATTCCTCTGCCATAATCAGCTAATACTACATATCTTTCCTGAAAATTATAATTGCAATAAACGCCTTTTTGACAAATATTTCCAAATATGAAATTATGATCAAATGTATTATTACCAATTTCACCGATTATTGCCGCCTCTAAATATTTGTCAGTATCAATAATAAAACTTTCCAATCTGGCCGTAAAAACATCACGGGTAGTCGAAAAATGCTCTTTCTCCTTTTCAAAGCCATTTCCCATGGCTTCAATAGCATCTTTTATTAGAGTTGTTTGGAAACTTCAGTTTCCGAACAACTTCCATTAAAAAACGCAGTTTTGTAAGGCTGAAAGCCTGAAAAACCGCAAGACTGTGAGACAACCAACCGGGTTGTCGAACAAGTCTATTATATTTTCGTCAATCATTCTTGTATTCTTTTGTATACGATACTATATTATTTTCTATATTTTATCAAGTCATATAACATAAATTTTTAACAAAAGTTTAGGCGTATTGCATTTACCCATCTACTCGTAAACCCGCTGGGGGGTGTAAGGGGCGGCACGCTAGTGAGCCTGCCGCCGCTTAAAAAGTGACTGACACCAAAACCAGGGCGGCCTGCTCGTAAATCCCGCTCGCCCGGAGGTCTCGCCAGGCCCATCGCCCAAGCCCCGCGGCAAAGGCAGGAGTTTGCGGTAAGCCAGCCGCCTTTCGGCGGCTGACACCATCGACCCGCGTGTGGGTTGTGCCGCCGGCACAACCGCACAGCGGCAAGCCGCGAAGCGGCTTGCCGCACAAAAACTCCTGCTTTTGTTGTGGGTGGCTGGGTGAGGGGGCTGCCGGCAGACGGCTGAGAGGGGCACTGCGGATTCGGCCCGCAAATGAGAGAATAGTGAGTCTCCCGTTCGCCAGCCCCCCTGCAAAAACGTCGGCCCCCCCCCCCCCCCACCTGGAGGGTTGAGACGGCTACCTGTAGCGGGGGCGATCGTCCCGGCGGGGGCGGTCGTAGCGCGGGCGCTCCTGCCGGTACGGTTTATTTTCACTGGGGGGCGGCGCGCCGTCCGGATCTATCGCGTCTATGTACGACAGGTTGAGCCTGCCCATCTTGTCAATCTCAAGGAGTTTGACGGGTATCTGCTGCCCCTCGCTGAGTACGTCCGAAACCTGCGCGATATGCTGCCGTGAAAGTTTTGATATGTGGACAAGCCCCTCTTTACCGGGCAGAATCTCGACAAACGCGCCGAATTCCATCAACCTCATAACCTTGCCGTTGTAAATCTTGCCGGTTTCAGGGTCGGCCACAATGCCCATCACGGCCGTTTTCGCCTCCTCCGCAGAGTGGGCATTCCTGCCATATATCGTAACGGTACCGTCATTCTCCGTGTTGATTGTAACGCTGTACTGTTCGCTAAGCGCCTTTACGTTCTTGCCGCCGGGGCCTATCAGCGCGCCGATCTTGTCAACCTCTATCTTGAATGAAACGATTTTCGGAGCGTACTCGCTTATAGCTTCCACCGGCTTGCTCAGCGTGGCGTTCATTATCGACAGGATGTGGAGCCGTCCGCGTTTTGCCTGTTCCAGCGCCTTTGTCAGAATCTCAAGGCTGACGCCCGCAATCTTTATGTCCATCTGGAAGCCGGTGATACCGTCTTCCGTGCCGGCAACCTTAAAGTCCATGTCGCCCAGGTGATCCTCGTCCCCAAGGATGTCGGACAGCACGGCGTAGCGGGAACCTTCCGTAACAAGCCCCATCGCTATACCGGCGACAGGCTTTTTCATCGGGACGCCGGCGTGCAGCATGGAAAGCGTGCCGCCGCAGACGGACGCCATCGACGAAGAACCGTTGGACTCCATTATCTCCGAAACAACGCGGATCGTGTAGGGAAAATCGGCTTTTGCGGGCACCATAGGCTCCAGCGAACGGCGGGCCAGGTTGCCGTGCCCGATCTCGCGCCTGCCCGTGCCAAGCCGCCCCACCTCGCCCACCGAATAGGGCGGGAAGTTGTAGTGCAGCAAAAAGGGCTCACGCTTGTCGCCTTCGATGTCGTCAAAAACCTGCTCGTCAAACACCGTCCCAAGCGTGGTAACGGCCAAAGACTGAGTTTCGCCGCGCGTAAACAGGGCCGAGCCGTGAACGCGGGGCAGAACCCCGACCTCGCAGGTGATGGGGCGTATGTCCTCGCAGCCGCGCCCGTCAACCCGCCTTCCCTTATCGAGTATGGAAGAACGGAGAATCTCGTACTGCATATCCTCAAAAAGCGCGTCAAACAGTTTTTTCTGCGCATCGTCTTCAAGCTGTTCGGCGTACCGCGCCGCCGTATCCGCCTTTACCCTGTGAACCGCCTCATTCCTGCCCGCCTTACCCTCGACAAAGCAGGCCGCTTCGAGCAGCGGGTAAGCGGCGGAGCGAATCTCCTCCGCGTTTTGCAGCGTAACCGTGCTTGGCGAAAGCGGTAATTTTTCGTTTCCCGCCAGTCTCCGCAGTTCTTCCTGCATATCGCAAAGCTCGACAATGACGGCGCGCCCCAGGTCCATCGCCTTCAGCATGGCGGCCTCGTCCGTTTCCTTCGCGCCGCCCTCAACCATCGTGATACCGTCCCGCGTACCGGCGACAACAATCTCCAGCGTGGATTTCTCGATCTGCTCGTAGGTGGGGTTCACGACAAGTTCGCCGTCCACCTGACAGACCCTGACGCCCGCTATCGGGCCGTTAAACGGGATGTTGGATATATGCACCGCCGCGGAGGACGCCGCTATAGCCAGGATGTCCGGCGGGTTTACCATGTCGGTGGAGATCGTTGTAGGGACAAGCTGAATCTCCCTGCCGAAATTTTTTTCAAACAGCGGGCGCATCGGGCGGTCTATCAGACGGGAGACAAGTATTTCCTTGTCCTTGGGCCTGCTCTCCCGTTTTATGAAGCCGCCGGGAATCTTCCCTGCCGCGTAATACTTTTCGTTATAATCCACCGTGAGAGGCACATAATCCAGCCCCTCCACAGCATCCGCCGACGTACATACCGTTGCTATCACAACGGAACCCTCGCACTGTGCAAAAACCGCCCCGGCGGCCTGCCTCGCAATCCTGCCGGTTTCCAGCGTTATCTCTTTACCGGCTATTGTTCTTGTTACCCTATGTGTCATTATTTCCTTAGTTTGAGCTCTTTGATGAGCGCCCTGTACCGTTCAAGGTCTTCCCGTTGAATGTACTTCAAAACACGGCGGCGCTTCCCGACCAGGATCAACAAGCCGCGCTGACTCGATTTATCCTTTTTGAATTGTTTGCAGTGTATCGTAAGCTGGTTTATACGCTCAGTCAACAACGCAACCTGTACTTCCGTCGCGCCGGTATCCTTCTCATTTTTACCGAACTTGGTTACGATGGTAGTTACTGTTTCTTTGTTCAATGACATTATTGCCACTCCTATCTATAAATAACGAACGGCGGTACGCCGCCGGTGATTACTTAAACTTTCCGGTGCTAAGCATCCCTCCTGTAAAAAGGCGATGCTAACCCCCCGGTGATCACTTAAACTTTCCGGTGCTAAGCATCCCTCCTGTAAAAAGGCGATACTAACCCTCCCGGTGATTATATCAAAGGCATTCTATGCCGCGTCCCAAAAGCGATGCAGCCAAGCCGTAGTCGCCCGAAGCAAGCGCATGACGGATTCTGCTGGAACTGACCGGAAGGCCGCCCTCCATTACCGGCGGCGCCACTTCAGCGACTATTCCCGACACGGCGGCAAACTGTTTTATCGCCGTAGCGTCCGTGTCGTTCCGGTAGCCGCAGTGAAAGTCCGTGCCAACCACAATATAGCGCATATTGACGGCACGGGAAAGTCTTCTTATAAAAGCTCTCCCCGTCATTCTACTGAAATCCTCCGAAAAGTCAATCAGCACACAGGCATCAAGCCCCGCTTCGGCAAACAGTTCCAGTTTACGTTTCAGGCCGATTATGTCCCCCTGGTACGAAGCGCTGTGAAAAAACTGGCGGGGGCTCACCCTGAAGGTTACGGCGGCGCTCCTGTACGGGCTCGAAGTTATGCGGTCAATCAGTGCCCTGTGCCCCCGGTGTATCCCGTCAAACACGCCTATCGTTACGGCGCTTTGCTCCGTCCACGGCTCGCCCTTAATTAAGCCATCCCAATTGATAATATCCAAAATGCTTTTCCCTGTTTTAGCTGCATAAAAATATGACGTATTTTTCATTGTATTTTAAGTAGGCCAGGACGAGCCGGCCTGCGCCAAACATGTACCTGTAGCTGAGTAATTATCCTTGTCATTTGCCAAGGGGTACGGCCAAATTTAGAGTGTAATCAGGCAATAGCCTTGCAGACATCTTGCCAGAGACCGCTTCCATATTTAGCCCTTAAAGAGAGCATTGCTAATACAACGGAAAATTCTTGTCAATAGGAAATCGCGCTGTGCCAAGGCAGAATAAAAATATTCCCTTGATTAGATGCTGCCTATAGACCACACTTAACCATGAGAATACGCGAGTCTGGCATCTACAAAAAATGGATTAATAAGTCCACCCATAATGAGGACATAAAACAGGCTAAAAAATAGCCTCAGCATATAACCCGGATAAGGATGCATAACATGAATGAAGAAAAAATAACCTTTACAGAATGGAACCTTGAGGGCCAAATAGTTACCAAAGAAGATGTTATAGGCGCCCTTGAGGCGGTCTTTGAGCTTGCCATACAGGAAAACGATCTCGAATTTCTGTTAAAGGCTATCGGGGGCATAGCCCGTTCAAATGGGATGGCCCAAATCGCCAGTGAGCTTACCCTTGACCGGGCCAGCCTGTACAAGTCCCTATCCCCGTCGGGAAACCCGTCTTTCTTTACAGTGGTCAAAGTCCTTGATAATCTCGGCTTCAAGCTGTCCATACAACAAAAACAGGCATCTTAGCCTTTTCCTTTCACATAGACCGTTAATTAGCGGCGTATCACGTAGAAAATTTGCCATAAACCCCGGGTCTCATCATTTTTCAGCATGGTCTAAAAGTTTTCAGGTGTGGTCTAAAAGTTTTGGGGAGAGGTCTAAATGTTTTGGGGAGAGGTCTAAAAGTTTCGGAGAAGGGGCGGAAAGATTTGGAGATGGGGCAAAACATTTTGGGGTGTGGTCTAAATGTTTTGGGGTGTGGTCTAAAAGTTTTCAGGTGTGGTCTAAAAGTTTTTGGGAAGGGTCTAAATGTTTTGGAGAGCGGTCTAAATGTTTTGGGGAGCGGTCTAAAAGTTTTGGGGAAGGGTCTAAAGGTTTTTGGGGAGGGTCTAAATGTTTTGGGGGAGGGTCAAAAATGTTTGGAGGAAGGGCATTTTACTTGAGACCTGGGGCTTTTTTCAAATAACCTGAGCCTTTTTTACGAAAACCCGGGTCAAAAAGAGCACGTGACATCTTGACAGGCTTTTGGGGCATGGCGGGCTTTTCAAGACCAAAGGCGTGGGGCAGCGGCTTCTCGCGGCGGCTCTGGACGCCCCTGTCGCCGTGATGGAGAGCGCGGGTGAGGGCGGAGCGTGGGGCATCGCGCTTCTCGCGGCTTACTTGCGCCAGAAAGGCCCGGACGAAACGCTGGAAGCCTTTCTTTCGCAACGGGTGTTTACCCATAGCCCCGGAGAAACGGTACTGCCGGACGCTCAGGACAGGCGGGGTTTTGCGGAATATATGGAGCGGTACAGGGTTGGTCTTGCGATAGAACGGGCCGCGGTTGAGCATTTGCGCTGACGGCGCGGCGCTGACAGCGTGGTTTCAGGTCTTTCAGGCGGCGTATCTTTCATGGAAGACTACACCTATCATTTTGACCCTGAAAACGAAGCCGTGCTGGGGGCGCATATGCTGGAGGTCTGCCCCTCCATTGCCGGCAACAGGCCCCGTATTGAGGTGCATCCGCTGGGGATAGGAGGCAAGGCCCCGCCCGCCCGGCTCGTCTTTGACGCGGCCTCCGGCCCCGCCGTCCTCGCTACGCTGGTTGACCTGGGCGACAGGTTCAGGATGATCGTCAACGAGATAGAGGCGGTCAAGATTGAGGACGTAGCCCCCAAGGGGTCGGCCTCCCTGCCTAAGCTGCCGGTCGCCCGCGCCCTCTGGAGACCTTATCCCTCTCTGCGGGACGCCTCTGAGTGCTGGATAATCGCCGGGGGCGCCCATCATTCGGTATATACAAACGCTCCGGACGCGGAATACTTCCGGGACTGGGCGGAGATGAGCGGCGTTGAATTCGTGCTGATAGGGCGGGACGCAAGGCCGGCGCGGCTGCGGGACGAGCTTCGCTGGGCCGAAGCCTACTGGCGTGGACGCTAGGCGGCGGCGCGTATGTATCCGTACAAGACCCTGCGCGAGGAAGCCTTTGAAGCGAACAGGGAAATCCCGCGCCGTAACCTGGCTATCTACACCTGGGGTAATGTTTCCGCCTTTGACCCGGCTGGCGGGGTCTTCGCGATAAAGCCATCGGGCGTCGAGTATGACGCGCTTACTCCGGCAAGCATGGTCGTTGTTGATCTTGACGGCAAAGTGGCGGACGGCAGTCTTAGGCCCTCATCGGATACGGAAACGCACCGGGTTTTGTACCGCGCCTTTTCCGGCATACGGGGCATCATCCACACCCATTCGACTCACGCCGCCGCCTGGGCGCAAGCCTGTAGGCCCGTGCCGGTATTCGGCACGACGCACGCCGACTATTGCGCACGCAAAATAACCTGCACCGCGATGATGACCCCGGAAGCGGCGCAAAACAATTACGAGTTGGAAACCGGAAACCTCATCGTAGAGACGTTCAAAAAAGATGCTCTCGATCCGGCGTATAACACGATGGTTCTTGTTGCCGGACACGGCCCTTTCTGCTGGGGCAAGACCGCCGCCGAATCGGTCTATCACGGGGTGGTTTTGGAAGAAATCCGCAAGATGGCGCTGCTTACCCTGAGCATAAACCCCCTTGCCGCCGTCCTGCCCGACCACATCACGAGGAAGCACTGGGAACACAAGCACGGAAGCGCCGCCTACTACGGGCAGGCGTCCGGATAGGCATTCCCGCGGGTTGGGTGGGGTAGGGGAGTACGGCTGCCGCCTTTGGAACAGGGGATTCATTCATTGACAGGTTTTTTGGGGGCTTGAGTATCATGCTACCAGGTTGAAGAGCGCCCCAGACGGGACTTCGGCATGGCCCTGGTAGGGCATGACCGTACCGGCCGTCTGAGCCTGACGGATTTGGGAACGGTACTGCTCGATCAGGGCGTCTACCCTGTCATCCGAGGGAGAAAGTTCAAGAGCCATTGCGGGCTGCCGCTTTATCCGGGTGAGCTGCTCAATCAGGACATCCAGGATTTTGAGTTTATTGATGGCTACGCCGCGGACCCCTTCCGGCGCGGGTATACCGGAAACGTGCTTGAAGTGGGAATAGATATAGTTAGCCGGCGCCACCGGCAGGGACATACGTCCGTCCCGTGACGCGCTGATGGCGTATCCTATGCTTGGAAGCGCGGTTGCGGACATTGTCCCCTGGATCATATTCAGACACCTCACTTTCAATATCGGGTTGAGGAAAAAAAAGATTAGAAAACTTTCATTTGAACGTGTTTAGCCGTAGTGTATTGGGCCGGGCTTTGCGGATGATGCACATGGACAACCGCTCCGCGGTTGTCTCCGGAGTTTGCTACGCAAGCGCTACGCGCTTTCTCCGCAAACTCCAGGCCAAAGTGCGTAACCGCTCTCTTTCACGCTCAGCGAATGACAAGGACGACTCCTAAGCTACTGGCGTATGTTTGGTGCAGGCTGGCCTGCTTTGGTGCAGGCTGGCCTGCCCCGTTGTGCCGTACCCCTTATTTTCATTATAATATTTTCTCTATATACTGCATCATTATTTGGATTATTGTAATATGGTTCTATTGCATAAAAATTATTCTTATAATATATCTTTAATGCGCTTTCCATTTTTTTAAATGTATCCAGCCTCATTTTTTTATAATTTTTACATTTTGCTTCTTTTGGTATTATGTCAACCAGTTTTTTCCCGATGCCATTGTCTTTATATCTATCAGTTACAAATAGCCTTTTCATTTCACAGGTATTTTCATCAAGTTTTTTTATTCCAACACAACCAATAACATTTTCGCCATCTTTTGCAATGGTGAACGCTCCATCAGGTTCCTTGTATTTTTGCGGAAAATTTATTAATTCATCGTCAATATATCGCATTTCGCTATTCGCGTGCCTCACACCGGCGGGCGATGATTCACGTACTGAAGAGGTAAGATCGGGATTATGCTGTCAGTGACGATGTGGGATGGTTACTTGAACGGCGCCCTGTATGGAAGAGCATACGTTCGATAGGGATAGTGGAATCCAGCCGTGAAGTGAAGGGGCAGAAAACGACAGAACGGTGGCGGCAAGCGCTACGCACTTGCCGCCTCACCGACAAGCCATTCCTTTATGTTGCGTTTCTCGTAGTCAAAGCTCACGCCTACCTTGAACAGCTTCTTCCCGCTCCCGCGCCAGGGGAGCAGGTATTCCTTGCTGTCAATCTGCGCCAGCGCTTCCTCAGCGCTCCCGTTCAATTTGAACTCAAAGCAGTAAACGTGGTTTCTCGTCACTACAAGGGTGTCTATACGCCCGTCAGCCGTCTGCACCTCGGACAATGCCAGCAGCCCCATCATCCTGAACACGAGGTGCACTATCGTCTGGTAGTACTTCTCGTCCTTCAAATGTACGCCGTAAGGAATTGACGCGAATATCGTCCTCAGCGCGTTCATCGCACCGTCCACATCGCCCCGCGTAAACGCCTTCCTTGCCGTGTTTTGCGCGTAATCACCGCCGGGAACACTGCAAAAATAGTCCAACAGGGATTTGGAAAAAGCGGAGCGTACCTCCTCATTCGGATAGGCCAGCGAGTACACGCCTGAGCCATCGTCATAGTCCTTTATCGTAAGGTATCCCGATTGGTACAGCACGGCCAGCGCGTCCATGTTTTCCACATCGAATCTCTGAAAATCAGCGGCGGAAATTTCGTTCTCTTCCAAAGTCAGTATGTCTATCTTTTGTTCTTCCATCAGCTTTATCAGGAAGGTCGGTGTACCCGTCGCAAACCAGTATGTATCGAATCTGCCGTTGTTATCAAAATGGTTTAACAAACCGAACGGGTTGTACACGGTAACGTCTTTTTCCGAGAAACGGTATCCGTTGTAGAAGCGCTTTAACTTGTCTACATAGCCCTGCCTGTCAAGGCCGTTCTCCGTGGTAATCCGCTCTATTTCCGGCTTGAAGTAGGTTTCCAACTCCTCCTGCGTTATGCCGCACAGGTCGCAGTAATCAGGGTTTAACGAGATGTCTTTCAGGTTGTTCAATTGTGAAAAAATGCTCACCTGGGAAAACTTTGTGACGCCGGTCAGCAGCACGAAGCGCAAATTCTCATCACTTGATTTAAGCACGCCGTAGAAGCCCCGCAGCTCGTCTTTCAGGGCTTCGTGGACCTCACGCTTGTTTATCGTGTCTAACAGCGGTTTGTCGTATTCATCAATTATGACGACAACCTTTTCGCTGGATTTAACGGCAAGATTCAGTATCAGCCGCCTGAAACGGTCAGCTATCGTTGTGGAAGCATTGCAAACGCCGTATTTATTTTCACAGGTCTCCAGGGTTGTGTTTATCGTGATGAATAGTTCATTTACGCCGTTCACGTAATTGGCCGGGTTCAGGTCTATATGGATGACGGGATATTTTTTCCAGTTCCAGCCAAGTGAGTCTATCGCAAGGCCGGTAAACAGCTCCCGCCGCCCTTCAAAAAGGGCGGCGAGCGTGGAACACAGCAGGCTCTTTCCAAACCGGCGCGGGCGGGCAAGGAAGACAGGTCCCATAGCCTCGGTAACCAACTGGTAAATCCGTTCTGTCTTATCAGCGTAGACACATTCTGCTTCCCGTATTTTTGAGAAGGCCTGCACCCCCAGCGGTAAACGGCG
>JAIRMP010000143.1 GCA_031258615.1 Spirochaetaceae bacterium
TTATTATACTCACATTGTGTTCTTTGCGTATTAATTTGCTCATTCCTCCATTATAGTCGTTCTTTCAGCCGGAGCAAAGCTCCGGGGTATTAAACCGTATCGCTTCGCTAATAAAAAACCGTATCTGTTCATCGGTGTAAGGATGTCCGTTGCTTGCACAAAAATCGATACCCCAAAGCCATGTATAGCGGAGATCGTCGGCCGTCTGAATTTCTCCCCAGGTTCCCTCCGGGATTTCGTAATTCTCGAAAGTGTACCCTACAGGGCCGGTCTCGCCGCACCGCGCCCACGCCGAATAATCGTAAGGCAACGCCTGATTTTCTAAAGCCCGCGCCCGGTATTGGTATAATCCTGTCTGTACGGTTGTGTCCAAATAACTTAGGAAAACGGGGAAGGGTATAATGCCCTCCGCATCCGCTACAAAGCCGTCGGCGGTTAAAACGAGCCATTCCCCATCATTCCCCTCCCTTCTTTCAAGGCGAAGGGGCCGGGCATAGATCGCTTCCTTGTTGGGGGGAAGTTTGAGAATTACTTTGTTTTTTACCGATGTGGCTAAAATCATTCCACGCAATCCTTAAAAAAGGGGCCGGGCAAGGAGGATGGAAACCCAGCCCCTGGAAAAAATCATTATTCTTTGACTTCCGTGTAACCGGGAATAGTCAAGAGCCGCTCCGCGTCTGCGGCGTCCAACTCCGCGATTCCGTCCGCGTCAAACTCAATCGTCTTGTTCCCGGCAATGAGATTTTTGCTTTTCAGGTGTTCGTGCTTGACCCGCTTCTTCAACGGTTTTTCTTTCGACGCGGGCGGTGTATCGCAGGTCTGGGTGTTATCCGGCGTTTCATAGGCGGGCGTTGCGACTTTGGGATCAAAACCCGTTTCTTTAAGCAGTTTCCACGCGTCGCCGATATTCAAACCGTTTTCTTTGCACATTTCGCCAACAATAACCTTGCGTTCCTTCCCTGATACCTTGGTGAGTTTCTCAATCCAGGGCGCGATTTGTTCTTTGGTCATGTTAGTACGCAATGCCTCCCTGATACTGGATATTCTTCACCACGCCGCACCATTCCGGTACCTTGAGGGCGGGCGTTCCCCACAGGGCCATGATAAACGGCGTAACCAGCCGGTTGGACGGAGGCGGCATACGGTATTTGCGCAAGGGTAAAAGCTGGAAGAATTCAGCCACGGTTTGCAGTTTCTTTTCAGTTATGAAAAGCATATCCGCCGTTCCGGGGAGGTCCTCGTTTTTGTCGATTACTACCGTTGTCGCGTTCTGGGTATCGCGTCCTACGCGCACCATTTCCATAATGGTAGCCTCGCTTCCGTCCTTCGCTGAACGGCAGATAATAAAGCCGGTCCCCGGCTTGAGGGCGTTGGGGGTAATGGTGAGCGTAACCGCATCACCTGCGGTTACGGCGACCGCCGCCGCCGGACTTGCGCCTTCGCTGATACCGTACTCGTTCACGGCGTGTATTTTGTACAGGAGGTTTCCCGCGTCTTTTGCCAGGAACAGCGAACCGGAAGCCGGAGCCGCCCCGGCGGTTACGGTGGGGGCGTTTGGCAGATTGTTGGGATCCCCGCCAGGGGTGATGATGTGCCGGGGCTTGAAAAGTTTATCCGGTCCCGCGTCATCCGCGATTCTCAAGTCTCCGTAGATAGTGGGATACTTCTTGAATACCGCCGCCATTCTTTCATCATCGGAGCCAAAGCGGAGCCGGTCTTTGCAAAGGTCCTGAATGTCCTGCCCCAGAATAAGCGGGTAAAACACCTTGTTCGCTTCGCCGCCTCGGTCGGCGATCTGCATAGCCATATCCGTAAAAATCCGCTCCCCAGCCGTCTGGATCGTTTGGCCGCGCAAGTCCTTGATATTGCGTTTTGCGATCTCGGTCCGTTTGACCTGGGCGATAAGACCGTCAAACTGTTTCGGCACAACAGCGCTATCGCCGTGGAAACAGTATTTTTCGGCGGTTTTCAAAACGGAAATCGTACCGGCCAGGGTTTCCGAGGCTTCGGCGTTCTCAAAAGTGTCAACCACGCGCATCTGCTCGGTGATTTCGCGGTATTTCTGGATGTACTTCATCTCCTTGAATTTCCGCGCAATATCCTGACTGTCTTCCGGCGCCGCACCGCCCTCGCCGACAAAGCCGTTGTCTTCGTCCCCGGCGTTGGAACGCACGTTGAACTGATGAACGGTGGACTTGACCGGCGTTTTTTTGAGGGTGTTCATCAGCTTGAAATCTTCCTGCTGTTCGCGCATTGCGTTGACCAGGGTGGTCTCGCAATCCTCCGGGATGAGCGCCCGCCCGCCTTCATACTGCGCCGCATCCACGCCGTAACCGGCTTCAAGGGCTTTCAAAAGCTGCTCCTCGCTTCCCGCCCCCACTTCGGGGACGGTAAATAAATCCCCTCTCATGGTTTCCAACCTCCCATTAGGCCTTTGCGCCTTCGCGCAAGATTTTCACAAACCCTTCGTCAATCTGATACGCCGGGTTCAGAATTGACTTGTTGATCTGCGTCTCGGCCTTCGTCGCCTCAAGCACGGTGAGTGTTTTCGCGGCGACCGCCTTGCACAGAATGTCCTTTGCGTCGTCAAGATCGGCGTGGGTAAACTGCCGGTGCCTCCGCGCTCCGCCGCCCGTGCCGGGTATTGCCGGGCCGCCGCCAAAACCGCCCTTGAGCATCGCGTCCAGGGCGGAAACCGCAGACCGGCGCGGCGCGGGGGAAGATGCAAACTGCTTTTGCCCTTCCATGATTGCCAACATGCTCTCGCCGATGGACTTCTGAATAACCGTGTTCTGTGTATTCTGTTCTACAAGCGCGGCAAGCGATTTCGCGATAATCTCGTTGGTTTCTTCGAGTCTCTCTATATGCTCCGCAAGGGCTTTCAACACCGGCATAGCGTCCTCAACTTCTTCATTATCGCCATCATCATCTCCCTGTTCGAGTTTGTCAGGGTCAACATCCTCATTGCCGTCCCCGCCCAGGGCTTTTCTTAACCGCCCGGCCGTTCCGGCTATCTCATCCCAAAGACTACCTTTTGCCATAGGTAATACCTCCATAAACTCTTTGCTGTTCTCAACAATCCCCCGGATCATTTCACGGGCGACTGCTTTAGAAATACCGTAACCATTGAGGAATTCTTCGGCTTCCTCTAAATCCTCAACATCGCCGTCTGTAATGGCTCCGACAAGGCTTGCTATAGCCGCTTCATCGTTCAGGTGAACAATGACTTTTTCATGTCCGCCATCCTCCTTTTGTAGCGCCCGGCCCCCGCTGAATGTCGCGGCATCGGTCCCATACCCGGCGGAGAGTGATTTCGGCATAATTTGCCGCACAAACTCAAAACTGGACAGGGACTTTACCAGCACAGCCGGGCCTACCGTTGGATTTACCGGGGCGATTGTCAGGGCAAGGTCATTCCAAAGCACGGAAACCACATTGCCGACATCTACCCCCTTTTCTTTTCGCTTCACGACTTTTGGGAAAAGACCGCCGACGCTTGCCTTTACCCTCGTGGAGTTATCATTAAGCAGTTTGGCAAATTCCCGGGCGTACTCGTTTGACTTGTACAAACAGCCCTGTACCCGGACCTTGCCGTCCCGCATATAGACCTTTTTGGGCTCCCCGATAACGTAGGATTCGTCATAAAGGATTTTCCCGCCTTCATGCGTCCTTTGGTGCAGGTGATCTTTAGACACCACGCCGTTTGTCAAAAAATACTCTTTGGAGTTAAGAAGGGCGTTTTGTAAAATCCGCTGGCCTTCAAAATCGAGATTTTCATTGCTCGCCTCAACATCAAACACCCAATTCCCGTTGTCATCCGTACCGAGGGAGCCTTTTTTTAGCTCCATTTGGAGGAAAACTTGATTATGGCCTGCCGTGTCAAAAGCCCTGTTCATCACAAACTCTTTTACTTCCCCTTCTGGGATTCCCCGTAAGCCGTTTTAAGAAACACTTCAATTACCGAATCCGGGCAATCTTTGATCGCCACGCTTTTCAGCTCGATTTTAACAATCGAATTGGTAAGAGGATGCCAACAATATAGGAGGACACCGTCGCAATTAACACAGTTTTTTAAGTCAAACATCATTCCCCCAAAAATAAAAAAGGCCGGACTATCCCTAAAGGACAATCCGGCCTGTGTTTTCAATTCAGCGCCGCTTCT
>JAIRMP010000145.1 GCA_031258615.1 Spirochaetaceae bacterium
CGTCCGCTTTTAAGCAGCGTGATATTGCGATTTACGAATTGGAGCGTGCGAGAAATCATCAGTATTTCTCGTTTGTTGACACCGAAACACAGGCAAAAGTTTTGGCGTTGTTGTCTAAGGTACACCGAAGCAAGGGCAATAAAGAGGCTGCGGAGCAGTTTTTCAACGCGGCAATGGCTATTGACCCGGTTACGGCGGAAGCAAATTCAAAATGAACAACGCTATTCAAAAAATTATATTGGACATTTATTGTAACGGCCGTAATGTTTTTCTACCAGTTCACCTTTTTAGCTTAAGAACTTGCGACTCACAAGTAACTCTTAACTATCGGGGGGACTTACCGCGCCTGTCCAATTCGAGCAGGACATCGTCAACGGATACGCCTTCCCGCGAGAGCAGTACCGCCGTGTGGTAAAGGAGGTCCGCGGCCTCCCAGACGATTTCATCGCGGGTCTTCGCCGTGCAGACCTCGTAGGCTTCCTCCATCACCTTGCGCCTGACCCGCTCGTCCGTGAGCGAGGCGGTGTAGGAGCCGGCGGGCTTGTCGCGGAGCCGCCCGTCTATGATCCGTTGCAGGTGTTGCAGCGTGTAGCGCCGCCCGGTCTCGAAGCACGACCATGCGCCGGTATGGCAGGTCGGCCCGCGCGGCTCGACAACGGCTAGCAGCGCGTCGCGGTCGCAGTCGGCGCGGACGCGGAGCAGGCCCAGCGTGTTGCCTGAGCTTTCCCCCTTCATCCAGAGCTTCCCCCGCGTCCGGCTGTGGAAGCAGACATTGCCGCGCCTGAACGTTTCCAGCAGCGCCTCCCTGCCGGTAAAGCCTGTCATCAGAACCTGCCCGTCGGCGCTCTGCGCGATGAGGGGCAGGAGGCCGTCACTAGCCTTCCCCCAGTTGAGGGACGCCGCGAAAGCGTCGGCCAGCCCTATCTTTCCGGTGTAAAGTGCCATGCCGAGTTGAACATCGCAGCCCGCCCCGGCAATCGCCGCTATCTCGTCCAGCGTGGAGACCCCTCCGGCGGCGGTAACGAGGCAGGAGACCGCTCCCCTAAGTTCCCTGATCGTGGCAAGATCGGCCCCGGCCATCATCCCCTCCCTCTCAACGGAGGTATACAGGAGCTCGCCGGCGTACTCCTCCACCCGCTTCGCTGTCTCTACCAGGGCGAGCCCGGTGGGAGTCCGCCAGCCGTCCATGACAAGCTCGCCCCCGCGCGCGTCGACCGCTACGATGACGCGCTCGCGCCCCACAGCCCGCGCCAGCGCGTCAAGGAAGCCCTCATTCACGGCGAAGCCTGATGCCCCGCGGAAGGCCGCCGACCCCACGATCACCTTCGCCGCTCCAAGGCTGACAAGTTCCGCCGCTTGGTCAGCGTCCCTTATGCCGCCGCCCACACGGCACTCCGCCGCTCGCAGCAGCGGCTTTATCATCTCAAGATTTGAGCCGCGCCCCATGGCCGCGTCCAGGTCGATCACGGCGACCTCGCCGTACCTGTCAAACTCCCGCGCGAGCGCCAGGCCGTCCTCCCGCCTCAGCGCCAACTCCGTCCCCTGCCTAAGCTGCACGACAGCGCCGCTCTGAATATCAATAGAAGCAATTACCATTCCGTACCCCCACAACAACGGTAAGAGTTTGCGCGCAAACTCTTATGGCAAGCGATCCGCGCTTGCCACCGCCCGCCGCTGTCACTCCTCCCGCTCTTCCAGAACCCTGATGACGGCGGCGGCCATCTCGTCCGTGCCGGCTGTTATTTCACTGGTTGACCCTGACTTGCCGACTATATCCTTCGTGCGGAGCCCCTTGTCCAGCGCGCCGGTTATGGCCGCCTCCACCGCCCGCGCCTCCTTCTCTAGCGAGAACGAGTACCGCAGCATCATCGCGGCGGAAAGTATCGCCGCAAGCGGGTTTGCCAGGTTCTTGCCGGCAATGTCCGGCGCCGAACCGTGTACCGGCTCGTACATCCCGGGCGGGTACTTCCTGCCGGCCTCCCTCTCGCCTATGCTCGCCGAAGCCAGCATCCCGATGGAACCGGTCAGCACGGACGCCTCGTCCGAAAGGATGTCGCCAAAGATGTTGGACGTAACGATCACGTCAAACTGACCGGGCGCGCGGACAAGCTGCATCGCGCAGTTGTCTACGTACATGTACGAAGTTTCTATGTTCCCGTATTCGCCGGCAAGTTCGGCGGTTATCTCCCGCCAAAACCGCGAGGACTCCAGCACGTTGGCCTTGTCGACAAGGCAGAGCCTTGAGCGCCGCTTCGCAGCCGCCTCGTAAGCAACCCGCAGCACCCGCTCAATCTCGCGGCGGCTGTAGCGTTCCGTGTCGAAGGCGGAGGCGTCGGGCGCGCCCTCGTTACCGTCCCGCCCCCGCTCGCCGAAGTATATGCCGCCTGTAAGCTCGCGCACGATCAGCAGGTCGAATGTGGGTTTGCCCCCGGCGTGGCTCGCCGTCAGAACCTCGTCCTTGAGCGGGCAGGCGTCCCTAAGCTGAGGCAGCAGCGCGGCAGGCCGCAGGTTGGCAAACACGCCGAGCCCCGCCCGCAAGCCCAGCAGCGCCCGTTCAGGCCGCAGGCTGCCGGGCAGCCCCTCCCATTTCGGCCCGCCGACAGCGCCCAGAAGCACCGCGTCACACTGCCTGGCCGCCTCCAGCGTCGCCGCCGGCAGCGGTTCCCCCGTCGAATCGATGGCGACCCCGCCCGCCTCTAGCTCCACAAAGTTAAAGATGTGCCCAAATTTATCCCCCACAAGGTCAAGAACATCAACGGCCTTCGCCGTAACCTCCGGGCCTATACCATCGCCCGGTACCACCGCAACAGAATAATTCATGCTGATAGTGTAACGTAAATAGGCAAATTCTGCCTACCAGACCAGAAATTCCGAATTCAACCGTCCGGAGCATTTCAGGCAAGCGTCAGAAACGATTCCTCCTGCCCCCATGAAACGCTTGGTTTTTGAGTTTATTGACAGACACTAATTATAAATTGAGAAAGAATATATTCTAACAAGGTAATAGAAAATTAAGAATATGTAAAGTATTTGTTATAACCAAGCGGAACGAAATCCCGATCAATTGGCAATACTTTCGGAGTTTGTAATGTAAACGTGTGGGCGGCGACCGATTCGGGATTTTTTTATACGCCTTTACACAGACCGGTTTTTATGCCAGTCTGAACCATTCGTACTATAACACAGGGGAATTCAGGGGGAAGTCATGCGTAAACGGGGTAGATTGATGGGTGAACGGTGGGGAGTGATGAAAAAAATTTTTTTTATCGCGGCTTTGCTGTCCGCATACTGCCTGTATGGGCAGAGCGCGGACGATATTGTCAAATCGTCCCGCGACAGGATAAAGGCGGACACGGTACAGTCGCAGTCAACAATGGTTCTGACCGCCAAAAATGGTTCAAAAAGCGAACGTACCATCAACCAGTATTCAAAGGACGGGCCAAACGGCAGCCGTACGATAGTTGAGTTTTTGAGTCCCGCTTCGGTAAAGGGGACGCGGTTTCTTACGATGGAGAACAAGGACGGCGGGGACGACAGGTGGATATACCTGCCAGAACTGAACAGGGTGAGGCGGGTAGCGGCGCAGGAGGGCGGCAGGAGTTTTGTCGGTACCGATCTGTCTTACGATGACATTTCATCGGCGGATCGTGATGTCGATAAGGACACGCATAAAATTTTACGGGAAGAAACGCTGAACGGACGCGCCTGCCATGTAATCGAATCTGTGCCAAAGGACAAGTCGTACCAGTACAGCAGGATGATTTCGTGGGTGGACAAAAATAATTATGTGAACCATAAACTGGAATTGTACGACAGGAAGGGCGCGCTCGTTAAACGTTACGAAATTCTGGAGTTAAGGGATGTGCAGGGGCGGCTGTCCCCGTGGGTTTCAAAGATGACAAGCCTTAACGCGAATACATCCACGACGGTGAACATACTACAGCTTGTGTACGACAAGGCGATTCCCGACAGCGTATTTACGACAAACTACATTGAAACGGGAAAGGCAAACTAGCGGGTTCATTGCCGGGGCGCGGCGGCTGCTTTTTTTTACGCTGTTTTCGCTGATCTGCTTTGCGTCCGCGCTCTATATCATCGGCAATAAACGAAATTTTACGGGAAAGACCCAGGTTCTATTGCTCAACA
>JAIRMP010000272.1 GCA_031258615.1 Spirochaetaceae bacterium
TTTCCGTTGATACGAAAAAGAAAGAGAACACCGGCAACTTCA
This sequence comes from Spirochaetaceae bacterium, assembly GCA_031258615.1. Taxonomy (GTDB): domain Bacteria; phylum Spirochaetota; class Spirochaetia; order Treponematales; family Breznakiellaceae; genus JAIRMY01. The sequence continues at coordinate 43 of JAIRMP010000272.1, forward strand.
AGAACAGCGGGAAGGAATATCGCCGTAAAAAAGACCCCCGCCCTGTTCTTGACCTGAGATTTTCCGCTTGAAGAACCCGGTAAAATCTCCCTCTATGGCGTCTACAACCTCAACAATAGTACGGGCTTTGTAAACGTCGGACTAAGTCACGATACAAGCGAATTTGCGGTGGAAAGCATATCGCGTTGGCGGGAAAGTGTGGGCAAGCACACGTACCCTGGCAGTAAACGGATGTACATAAATTGTGATTGCGGTGGAAGCAACAATTGCCGGTATAGGATGTGGAAATATCAACCGCAACAATTTGCGGATCGCACAGGTTTGGAAATTGAAGTATCCCACTTTCCGCCGGGCACATCCAAGTGGAATAAAGTAGAGCATAGATTATTCTGCTACATCTCAAAGAACCGGCAAGGGAAGCCGCCGGTAGACGTTCAAACTGCTGTTGATTTAATTGGTTCTACCCGGACAACTACAGGACTTACTGTTATTTGTGTTCGTGATGATACGGAATATCAACTTGCAAGGAAAGTAAGCGGTAACGAATTTGGAACGATTTCAATTGACAAAATACCACCATTTGAATCATGGAATTACAAAATATTACCCCGATTAAATAGTCATGGTGTTATTTGACAATTCCTAAGTCTATACAGGAATTAGGGTTACGCATGGTTACTTTTTGAAATGATGCATTTCGCAATATCGGGTGTTTATGCCATCTTTACGCTGGTTTGGCCTCGTAGTGTTAATTTGTTGCGGGAACTATAGATTATTGAGTCCATGCGTACCGATGTATTTCTCTATAAAGCTGCCTGAAAACTTGCGACTCACAAGTTTATAACTACCTTAAAGGCAAACCTTGCGAAGTCTACCCGGCCCCCTTTTCCGTCCGGCTTTTTCCGGAGGAAAACGGGAGCGATGATACGGTGGTGGAACCGGACATCACGGTAGTCTGCGACCCTTCCAAACTGGATAACCGGGGCTGCAACGGCGCGCCGGACTTTATTAAAGAATTATCTCCTTGAAACATCGAATATACCGGAAAATCAGATAAAAACAGCCACCGGCGAACAAAAAAAATTGGACGGCGTTGACCTGTTCAACCCTAACGAGCCCGCCCGTTATATCATCACGGTGGATGCCTTGAAAGAAAGCTGGGATTGCAGTTTTGCCTATGTCCTCTGCTCTCTGGCCAACGTAAAAAGCGACACTTCGGTAGAGCAATTGTTGGGAAGGGTTATGCGTATGCCCTACGCCAGAACCTGTAAAAATCCCGCTTTGCAAAGGGCAAAGCCCTATTTTTAATTGCTACAGCCAGGAAAGGCGGCAAAAGCCTTACCGAACAGATAAGATAAAAAATCGGAAGATAAATGAATATGCCTGATTTAACGAACAATTTTTCCTATCCTGATAATTTCGGGGTAATTTCATTCTGTGAGTGAATTGGGACAGCAGCCAAAACTGGACGGCACTCGAATGATGCGCCTTTACAATATTGTGAGAGTGGAGTAGTTTCTGAAGAAGGAATTTCCCCGCGCAAGCGGCTTTTATGCGGCTGAAACGTTACGCCGCGCCTAAAAAAGGAACTGTTAAAATGATTTTCCGTAAGGATAACGCATAATGATCCTGGACGAGATCGCCGCCCGCACCCGGGTCCGGGTCGCCGGGGCACGGGAACGGCTGCCCCTGCCCGCGCTGCGGGAGTCCGCTATAGCTCTGGCAGCCGCCGCGGTCGGGGGGCCGCCGGAAAAACTTCCATTTGAGCGCGCTTTGGCGGGGCCCGGCTTTGCCTTCATCTGCGAGGTGAAAAAGGCTTCCCCGTCAAAGGGGCTCATCGCGGCGGACTTCCCATATCTGGAGATAGCCCGTGAGTACGAGGCCGCCGGGGCGGCGGCCGTTTCCGTGCTGACGGAGCCTGAGTATTTTTTGGGGAACGATGCGTACCTGAAAGAGATAGCCGCCGCCGTATCCATCCCGGCGCTCCGCAAGGATTTCATTGTCGATCAATACCAGATCTTCGAGGCGAAAACCCTGGGAGCCTCCGCTGTGCTGTTGATCTGCGCCCTGCTGGACGCGAAAACCCTGGCGGCCTTTATCCGTATAGCGGGAGACTTGGGCCTTTCCGCACTGGTGGAAGTCCACGACGGGGAGGAGATAGCGATGGCTCTGGATGCCGGGGCACGGATCATCGGGATCAACAACCGGGACCTCAAAACATTTCAGGTGGATACGGGCCTCAGCGTACGGCTCCGGGAACGGATACCGTCCGGGATCATCACCGTGAGCGAAAGCGGGATAAAAGCCCCGGAGGACATCGCTGTCCTGGCGCTAAGCAGGTTCCACGGGGCGCTGATCGGGGAGAGTCTCATGCGGGCGGCGGATAAAAAGAGGTATCTTGCGGAACTGCGGGCCGCCGCGCTGTCCGTGAACAGCCGTTCCGGTGATGCCCCGTGGCCAAAATGAGCCTCCCCGCCGCAAGCGGCAGGGAGGCTCGATCGGTTGCGGAAATTTATCATATGGGGGGTTTACTACCAATTTTTGTGAGTGCTACTGATTCTAACCGCCGCAAGCGGCGGGGTATTAAACCCCAAGGCAGAATAAAAATCTGCGGCCTCTTCCGGGAGGCGGACGTGGACTTTGCCAACGAAGCGGGGCCGGACTTTATCGGCTTCGTGTTTGCCGAAAGCCGGCGGCGCGTTTCCATCCGGGAGGCAGAGCGCCTCCGCTCCGGTCTCCGGGACGGCATAGTCCCTGTGGGGGTCTTTGTGAACGCACTACCGGAGGAGATCGCCGCCCTGTACCGGGACGGTGTCATCGGCGTTGCACAACTCCACGGCGGCGAAGACACCCCGTACATCCGCCGCCTCAAAACCCTTTCCGGCTATGCCGGACGGACGCCGGTTCCCGTCATCAAGGTTTTTCGGGTGGGCGGCGCGGCAGGGGCGGGATGGGATGACCCCGCCTTGTACGCCGGCGCGGATTACCTCCTTTTGGACAGCGGCTCAGGCAGCGGTAAGCCCTTCGACTGGGGCATCCTTCCTTCTTCCCCGCCCATCTCCCTGCCGTGGTTTTTGGCGGGGGGCGTTTCTTTGGAAAACATAGACAGCGCCCTGTCGTACAGCCCCTTCGCGGTTGACGTTTCAAGCGGGGCGGAAACGGACGGTGTCAAAGACCGGCAAAAAATGATCGCGCTGGTAAAACGAGTTAGGAAATATCCTGCCTGAACAGGGCGGGTATTGAAGGTCGATCCTTCCCTTCCCATTGAACCGCACGGTCTTTAACCCCTGAAAATCAGCATTTTTACGCCTAAAACACCGCTTTTCAGACCGGACAACCGGCTCCCCTCTCTGCGGCAGCGGCGCCGGGACCGATTTATTATATTAAATCCAATATATTTCTATATCTTTAATCTAAATGGATATTGTAAGGATTTGTATCAATATTGATATAAGATGAGTCTGGAAAAGCTGGTAATCGACAATATCAAACGTATTCGCAAGGAAAAGAGGATAACACAAGAAAAACTGGCCGAAGCGTGCAACACCGCCACCAGTTACATAGGGTTGATGGAGATATACCGCCACACGCCAAAACTTTCGACCATCGAAAAGATAGCCTGCGCACTCGAAGTTGAGCCCATAGTCTTGTTTCAAAAACCCATGCTCCCGCCGGATTTAGAGCGCGAGGCGGAAATATCCCGTCTGAAGGCGTCCATCCTCAGTGTAATAGAACGGGAACTTGATCAGATTCTTCGCTCATGGACTTAAACAGTTGGCAATTAACAATTAATATGCGTGATCGGTCAGTCTTGGGGGACGGTTTTTTCAACTAAAAACCATGAAAGCCTGCAAGCGCCGTTAGAATTTGGACAGGATACGGCGCACAGCATCGACAAGCGCGTTGATGTCATCCAATTTTGTGGTCCAGCCAAACGAAATGCGTACAGCGGTAAACGCAAGCGCGTCGCTGATACCGATCGCGTTCAGTACGGGACGCTTTTTTGAGCCTGTAGAGCAGGCGGAACCTGTCGAAACGGCAAAACCCAGGTCGTCAAGGGCGCGCACCATTATCTCTCCCGGAACATCCCTGAAGGCCGCCTGCAAAATATACGGCGAATACCGCTCGTCCACAGCCTGCCTGCATTCAGGAATAATTGTACAGCGCTTCATTTCGCGCAGGGCTTCGATGAGGTAGGCCATATTCGCTGCCGCCTCCTGTAGGGACTTTGTCTGCGCCTCCGTCCTTAAACGGATCGCTTTGGCAAAATGGCACGCGCCGGGGGTGTTCTCCGTACCGGGCCGCATACCTCCCTCCTGCCCGCCGCCCCTGTACAGGGTCTGTACTGGTTTACGCAGGTAAAGAATACCTATTCCACGCGGGCCGCCTATCTTGTGCGCGCTGAAAGCGGCGGAATCTATATCCATATCACGGAGCGCAAACGGAATTTTTCCAAGAGCCTGTACCATGTCGCTGTGTATATGCAGCGGCTTACCGTCCCGCTGCCGCGCTGTTTTTATTAAAGAAGGCAGATCGGAAATAGCGCCGGTTTCGTTGTTGACATACATCAACGCGAGCATCGTGGCGTCTGTATGCTTATGCAAGGCTTTTTCCAGCGCGTCGGGGACTGCGCCGCCGAATCTGTCAACATCCACATAGTGTACGGGAATACCCATGTGCTCAAGCGGCGCGCAATTTTTTGTTATGGAAGGATGCTCCACCGCGGTCGTGATTAGCCCCTGTTTAACGCCGGCGGCGTGTCCGTAAAGCATGGAAAAAAGGATGATGGCGTTAGCTTCCGTCGCGCCTGATGTAAAATAGATTGTCCCCTCGTCCGCGCCGAGCGCTTCCGTGCAGATCAGGCGGGCTTCCTCAAGTGCGGCGCGCGCGGCGCGTCCCTCCGAATGGCCGGAAGACGGGTTGCCAAAAAAGTCAGGACGGTCCAGGTCCTTAAGCATACAAAGCTGATTTAAAAGGAAGGGCGCGCTGGCCGCCCAATCAAAGTAGAATCGCCCGCTCTTGTTCAAAATTTATTCCGTCTGTAGGGTCTGCTCCGCCGCCTTTCCGCGTGGGAGCGGTTCATTATTCTGTTGTGATCACATAAACAACATTGCCGAAGCCCCTGCGCCCGCGGTACTCATAGTTGATCACTATCGTATTGGTATTGTCCGCACCTGGGCTTACCGTTATGTAAGCGTTGAGCGGCCTTACCGTTACCCCGCGCGTCCGGCGCCGCCAGATGACAGGGTTGTCCGTATTCTCGTCATGGTAGAACTCGTACAGTTTCGAGTCCCTGTCCCTGACCCCCGAAAGTTTTAGCGTAAAACTCTTCAGCTCCAAAACTGAACTCTGCCTTATTGTTACCAGCGGTTCGTAAAGTTTTGTCGTATCCACGCCGGAAACGGACGCCTTTACCAGCCGCCCTATGACCTGCTCATCGGCAAACAATGAAACCGCGCAGCCAAGCGCCAGTCCCGCTAAAAAAATAATTCTTTTTGTTGACAGCATAACCACCCCCCTGCCGCGTATTCTATAACGCGGACTTCGTTGAAGTCCAAAAGGGTTCACCAAACCCGCGGATTTTTCATTACAAAATCCTTTTAACCTGTACCGTACTTTTGCCCGCGGTAAGCGTAACCAGTTGCCAAAGTCCGGCGGACTTTTTTTGACGGCTCCGCATATTATAAATACAAATCCCTGGTATGGTAAACCCGCACGCACTGAAGACGGTTTTTGGATCATGTCTGTGGGTGAGCTTGCGGTGATAAAAGGCAAAACCCTCATAGCAGGCGAGCGTTA
>JAIRMP010000275.1 GCA_031258615.1 Spirochaetaceae bacterium
AAACGTCAGAGATTAACTTCTATAGCGGGGACAAGGTGGATACGGTTATCCAAATCAGTGAAGAAGGGACGCTTTCTTCGGACGCCAAGGAGATAAAAGACTTAATAGCGGAAAACGAGCCTACACTCCGGGTGATTTACCGGTGGGCGGACTAAAGGAATAAGGAGTGCATGATGAAAAATTATAAAACGCTAATGGTGGCGGCGCTTGTCCTTTTCGGGCAGGCGTTTTGTTTGTACGCGCAGGATTACAGGGTTTCGACGCCGCCCTCGCCTACAGAGCCGAACCTGTTCAACCCGGAAAGCGGCCTCTACCGCGCTTCGATGGGGACCATCAGGTCGGACATTGACCGGTTCATGGATGTCGGTTCGTTCCGAGACACGTCTTTTACACGGATGCTGATGTATACCGGCTTTGACCCGCAGGGCATCACGATAGGCGCGGGGATGAAGCTGGGGGAACTTTATTTCGGCGCGGCCTACGGCGGCAGCCTTATCCAGGACCTCTTTTCCCGCGCCACAAACCAGGACCCCAGCGAGTTGAGCATCGAGCTGTCCTCGCCGGGCAGCTCGAAGACGGAAGTCCCCGGCGTTTTTGACGCGGCGGGGGACAGGCCGGCGGACGTGAAAAACAGGAACGAGTTTAACCTGTTCCTGGGAATATGGCGCGTCGGGATCAAGATAGGGTTCTCCCAGATTTTAACGGTCAACCAGCCCCAGGATGATAAGGAGATGGTAGTCGGCGAGACGAGTCAGAGCTTTGCCTTTGAAAACGCGCTGTCGCCCTCCTTTGCCCTCGGCGCAAGCTTTCCGATCAGCAGTTCGGTCTTCATCATCCCCAAAATTTCGGCCCAGTTGGATATCCACAATTTCGTACAGGGGGACGACCCTATAATCTCAACCGATAATTCCGGATTCTATTCCGGCTATGCGCAGAGCTACAACGAGGCCAGGATAGGGGCCGACCTCGGGGTGGAGGTACGTTCTTCCGGAAGTGAATTACGCGCCGGGGCGGGTTACTACCTGAAAAAACGGATAAGCGGTTTCGACATAATGAGCGGCGCGGAAATTACCCACGTGGTGGTTGATAACTGGACAGATGAAAAGGTCGTATCCACGTACGACAACCTTGAACAGCAGATAACGCCCTACATCCTTTACAGCGGAACGATCAATGAACGGGCGAAATTCGGCGTCAAACTGCTGGCGGACATCCGCTTCAACGAGTACTTTCTCACTCCCGACAGGGGACTGTACAGCTACGGCGACTACGAAACCCACACCAGGGAAGTGTATGTCAAACCGGAACTCGATTTCGGCGGAACGTTCACGTTGCTTCCCGACCGTTTTTCGCTTCACGCCGGGTTCGGCCTCAACCTCCACACGTTTAATATCAGTGAATCCGAAAACAAAAGTACGGGAGAAACCGATTCTTCTTTCGAGGAAACGCTTCCGTCCACGCGCTTTGCGGTGGGTTTTACTGTCAATCTGAACGCGAACACGATGATCGATATGCTGCTCATCACGTCCGGCAAGTTTGACTTCAAGAATGAGCCCGATTACACCGATATTGCGGCGCTGCGAAGGTCCGCGCAGGATAATAACAAGTTTACGCTGTTCCTTACTATGCGGCGCTAGGCATCGGAGGAAACGGTAATGGGAGCTATTATAAAACGTGCGGCGAATATTTTTTTTACGATTGTACTTACGGCAGCCCTGTCCGGGTGCGCGTCAATAATGGAGTATTGGAGTGTAGACATGGAGGGTAACCCCATGCCGTCCGCCGGGGAGGAGCAGGCTGGTACAGAGGGCGCCGGTGAAGGCGGCGCGGCAGAGACGGACGGTGGTGACGGGGAAGCGCCCGCCCCGGAAACCGGCGGCAATGCCGGAGTGGAGGATGTCCGTACCGGGGTGAACGGCGAAGACGCCCAAATCAGCGAACTGCGGCGCAACGCCGATCAGGCGCGGCAGGCGCAAAAGAAGGCGGAGGAGGAGCTTGCCGGCGCAAACAGGCGGATTGCCGAGCTTGAGGCCGCGGACGCCGCCCGGAAGAAGGCTGACGATGAGGCGGCCGCCGTCCGGAAACAGGCAGTTGGCGGCTATGATAACGCGCAGGATATGACCGCCGGCGATGTGGCGGTCGCGCAGAATGTAGACGAAGAGCTGGCAGCCGCCCGGAAACAGGCAGCCGATGCGGAAGCTGCCAGAAAGAAGGCCGAAGCGGATGTGGCAGCCGCCCGGAAGAATGCGGCCGATGCGGAAGCCGCCCGGAAGAAGGCGGAAGCGGACGCGACTGCCGCTCAGAAGAAGGCCGCTTCTGATCTGGCAGCCGCCCGGAAACAGGCGGCTGATGCGGAAGCCGCCCGGAAGAAGGCGGAAGCGAACGCGGCGGCAGCCCAGAAAAAGGCAGCCGATGAGCTGGCGTCTGCCCGAAAACAGGCTGCCGACGCGGAGGCCGCCCGGAAGAAGGCGGAAGCAGATGCGGCCGCGGCGCTGCTACAGTCCGCAGCCCCCGGTAAAACGTCAGAGGAGCTTAGCCGGACGGAGGACTCCAAGGTCACCTTTACAAATGCGAGCCTGACGGTCCCGCCTGTTGTTATAGGGGAGGCGCAGCAGGCAAATGCCGCTGCTTCCCCCGCCGGGGCGGTGGAAGCGCCGGAATACTACACGGTCGGCGTCTGGCCGCCCGATTGCTTCTGGAAAATAGCCGAATTTGTTTACGGCGACCCTTTCCGCTGGCCCATCATCTACGAAGCAAACCGCGATAAACTGGAAGACCCCGATAACCCCGATAAGCTGAAAAGCGGCGTCACCCTGCGAATCCCCCCTCTTCCCAGCCTCCGGAACGGCACACGGTAAGGCCCGCCTGAAAAAAATTTGGGGTTGAGAGGCAGAGAACGGCGCGCTGAGCGGAGTTAGCGTAAGAAACCGCACGGAAGCCGAAAGGCGGCGGGAGGGGCGTTTTTTGGCGTCATGCGGCGCACTCCCGCAAAACTACCACTCCCAACTTTTCAGGCGGCGGCCCAGGGCGCTTTCAATAATCCCGGTGCAGAAATTTTTTGCCTCCCGCAGGGAGCCGCTGTCCAAACCGAGCCGGCAGGCTTCGGACGCGCACAGCGTAGAACTCTTTTCAAGCCAGTGAAACGGGGCATGGGGAAGTCCGGCGGCTGGTACTCCATCGTGTATGCCCGTCAGTTTGGCCCATTTCCACAGAAAATGAACCAGTATGCGTAAGTAAGCCGGGCCGGCGGCGCCGTCAAGCGCGTCAAGGGAATCGTTTGTCTGGTCCAGCGCCTCGTTCCAGTCGCATCCGCCGCCGAAACCGGCAAGAACCGTCTCGGCTATGGCGATAGCGGCCATGGTCCTGTCGTAGTTTTCCCTGATGCCGGGACGCCAGCGCCGCACATCAAAGTCCGTTACCTTGTAAGAATCCCTAACCGGATCGTGGTACAGGTAGAGGCCGCCGGAATGAAACGGCGAAACGTATGAACGCAGCCTGCTTTTTGGCCCGCCGTAGACAAACGCGCGTGTGATTCCCATACCGGCGGTCAAAAAAAAGGCTTCGCGGTTGGATTCCCCGCATGGCCGCATCCGCAAAACAAGGGCCGGGCAGGCGCTAAAACGTGTCATATCAGTTTACCGTAAAGGATACGCGGCGCGGGCATAACAAGCAAGTGGGTGGAATTCTGTGTGGCGCGTACAAAATGAACCTCGACGGGGTTAAAAATTTCGCTGTAAAATTTTGATTGACGAATGATTATAAATGTGTAAAACTATATAAAATAACCAAGCTGTTAGGCAATAAATGCAATTAAGGAGAAGAATTTATGCCGTTTAAACGAGTTCCGCAAAAGTTTAATGCTTCCATCAAGGAAGTAACGATTGGAACGGGGGACAAGGCGTTGGTGCTGGGTGGCGAGAGTGTTACGCCGCTTTACAGTTTTGACGATCCTATCAAGAATCCTCCAAAAATTGGTATCGAGGTGCCGGACAAAGGGCCGAACCTTGAGTTGCCGGAATTAAAGAAGTTCTACGAGGGATGTACGACTATTCCGGATTTCGCTAAGAGAGCGTGTACCGCGCCGGGCGCCAGTTTTGTCACTCTTGTGCTGGAAAGCGCCGACCCGAATGGGGAGAACAAGTCCATAGAGGACTGCGTAAAGCTGGCAAAAGATGTTGCTGACGCCGTTACGCTGCCGCTTGTGATTCAGGGCTGCAAGAATGCCGAAAAAGATGGCGACCTGTTCAACAAGTGCGCCGAGGCGCTGGAAGGCAAGAATGTCCTCTTTATGTCCTGTAAAGAGGAAAACCACAAAAAGGTAGCGGTAGGCGCGGTTCAGGCTTACAAGGCCAAGATCGGCGCGGAATCCGCTGTCGACATCAACCTTGCCAAGCAGTTGAACGTGGTTATCGGGCAGGTAGGCGTTACGCTGGACAACGTGGTTATGAACGTTGGTCAGTCGGCGGCGGGTTACGGTTTCGAGTACCTCGTTTCCACGATGGACCGCATCAAGGCGGCGGCGCTCGCTCAGTCCGACGCCCAGTTGCAGGTGCCTATCATCACGCCCGCCGGCCAGGAAGCCTGGGGCGTCAAGGAGGCTGTCGCGTCCGAAGCGGACTTCCCCGAATGGGGCAATCAGGAGCTGCGCGGCATAGACATGGAAATATGTACCGCGTCCGCGGTAATAGCGGCGGGGGCCAACGCGGTGATTCTGAAGCATCCCAAGTCGATCGAAACCGTATCCCAGATTGTGGCCGCACTGGTCTAAGGAGGAAGTAACATGGCATTAAAAGGACTGGATTATTTTAAGTTTACACCAAAGACAAACTGCAAAGAGTGCGGTTGTCCTACCTGTATGGCCTTTTCTATGAAAGTCGCCCAGGGCGGCACAACGATAGACAAGTGCCCCCACATCAAACCGGAAGACCTTGCCAAACTGAGCGAGGCGTCCGCCCCCCCGATGAAGAAATTCACGGTAGGCGCGGGAAAGGCTGAGTTTTCACTTGGCGGCGAAACGGTTCTGTTCCGTCACGAAAAAACCTTTGTTTCAAAGTGTTTGTACGGCGTCAATGTTACCGGCGACAATGTCGACACTGTTCTTGAAGATGCGAAAAAGGTTGACTATGTCCGCATAGGCGAGCGTATGTTCTGCGAGGTGGTGAACGTCGAGTTTACCGGTGACAAGGGAAAGTTCCTTGACGCGGTAAAGAAGGCCGCCGCCGCCGAGCGTGTCGTGATACTGGATTGTACCGATGTTGGAGCGGCGAAAGAGGCTGTAGAGCTCTGCAAGGCGGGTAAGCCGATACTGAACGGCGCGAACGAGTCGAACTTTGCTGATATGAGCAAGATCGCCACGGATGCCGGCGTACTTCTTGGCGTCCGCGCCGAATCGCTTGACGCGCTGTACGACACCGTTCAAAAGATCGAAGCGGCGGGCAACAAAAACCTGGTGCTTGACGTCGGGACAAAGTCTATCAAGGATGCGTTTGCCAACGCGGTGGAGATACGCCGCACGGCCCTGAACCCCAAGGGAGGCGATCGGAGCTTTGGTTACCCGTCCATCGTGAACCTGAGCAAAATTTCCGGTGGAAACCACGAGTGCGAGGTCGGTCTTGCGTCAATCTTTACGCTGAAGTACGGTTCGATCATAATCATGAGCGGACTTGACTACGCCGCGGCCCTGCCTCTCTACGGACTACGCCAGAACATCTTCACTGACCCACAGAAGCCTATGCGTGTGGAACCGGGCATCTACCCGATCAACGGCGCGGACGAGAATTCGATATGCGCCACAACGGTGGACTTTGCGTTGACCTACTTCATCGCGTCCGGTGAATTTGAGCGTTCCGGCGTCCCTGTGAACCTGATAATTTCAGACGCGGGCGGCTATTCGGTGCTTACCGCTTGGGCGGCGGGCAAACTTACAGCCGGTTCGATCGCTAAGTTCATCAAAGAAAAATGCGAGGACAAGTGCAAGAACAAGACGCTGATACTTCCCGGCAAGGTTGCCGTACTCAAGGGCGAGTTGGAAGAGGCGCTTGAAGGGTGGAAGATCATTGTAGGAACTAACGAAGCGGTAGGCATTGTTAAGTTCATTAAGGATCTTACCGCATAAGGTATCTTAACGTGTAAAAGTCGGGGCGGGGAATGTCCCGTCCCGATTAAAAATTTAGAAGCATAATACAAGGAGAAAATTATGGCTGAAAAATTCATTATGATTGGTGAAAACATTCACTGTATCGCGCCTTCCATCAAAAAGGCTATGGACGAGCGCGATCCGGGACCCATCCTTGAAAGGGCGGAGAAACAGCTTAAAGCAGGAGCTACATACCTTGACTTGAACATTGGCCCCGCGCGCAAAGGTATCAAGGGTTTGATGGCTTGGGGTATTAAAATCCTTCAGGAAAAATTTGACAATGTGCCTATAGCGCTCGATACCGCCGACATCAGCGAGATCGAGGACGGCATCAAGGTTTACAACCGCTCAAAGGGTAAACCCATCGTAAACTCTGCTGACGCCGGTGAACGGAAAAAGTATATCGACGTGGCCGCCGCCAACGATGCGATCGTGTTCGCCCTTTGTTCCAAGGAAGGCGTCCCCGGCGACAACAGCGAGCGTGAGCAATACTGCCAGGAAATGCTGGAACACGGTTTGAGCCTGGGCATGGATCCCGCCGATCTGTGGTTTGACCCGCTCTTTGTGGTAATAAAGGGTATGCAGGACAAGCAAAAGGATGTCCTTAACTTTATCCGCTACCTCTCCGAGCAGGGGCTTAACTCGACGGGCGGCCTTTCCAACGTGTCCAACGGTATGCCAAAGCATATACGCCCGATCGTAAATTCGTTTATGATAGCTATGTCGATAGGCGCGGGTCTTACATCGGCCATCGTGAATCCCTGCGAAGTCCAGCTTAATACCGGTATCAGAACTGCCGATGTAATCATGGATTCCGTCCTGTTTGCCGACTCCTTCCTTGACGATGTTGAGGAAGCCTGCGGCGTTAAAAAGTAAGCGGTTTTTCGGTCCAGCGCCTACAACGTAGGCGCTGGACAGGACCAGCTTCTTGGCGCTGAAGGCGGTTTTGTTACCTTAACGTCTTCACCCAAGGGCTCAATGACGAAAAAGCCTTTCGACAAGGCGTAGTCTTTGACATCCCACCCTATTATCGGGGCGGCCATCGCGCCAAAAAATTCCCTGTTGTCGCCGTGTTCACCGGCATACTTTCGTACCTTTTCCATGCGTTCCAGGTGTTCGTCTATGTCCCTGCGGCGTAAGGTTGTTTTTACTTCCACCGCCACTGCCTGTTTTCCGTTTTCCAGAAGCCCGTCGATTTCCGTGTAAATGTTGCCTTCACCGTTGGCCCATTTTACCGTTTGTATGCCGGTAAACGTGAAGCCGAATTCTTTAAACTTGCGGGGCAGATCCGGAGTCATAACGTGCTCGACCAGCGACCCCAAGGTATTACTGAGTCCCCCAATCGCCTTATTGAGCGTCTTCTCGGTCTCTTCGTGGGCCGCTTGAATATCCCGAATGGCTTCCTTGTGGGCCGCCCGAGTCTCACTGATTTCCCCAATCACCTTATTGAGCGTCTTCTCGGTCTCTTCGTGGGCTGCGGCAAGCTCGTCAAGAGTTTTCTGAATTTTGTCAAAGTTCGCCAATATATCAGCCTGAGTTACCTTCTTTCGGGCGCTTTTCGCTGTCTTTTTTGCCGCCGCTTTTGTTATGGGCATAGACTCCTCCGTTCCCTTGCAAGAATAGCGGTATTTCGCGATTCTGTAAAGCGGCGGCGCTGACAGGCGCTTTTTCTCCGTCAAGTCCGGCCTCCGCGTTGGGTGCAACAATTTTTTCCGTGCAAAAAGAAGAGAAAGGTGGTATAGTGAATATATATTCCAAGGGAGGGAATACCTATGAACAAGACACAAGAAGAACTCAAGTAAAAGACTTTAGAAGCCATTGCTCCGGATATTGGGGAGATGCTGGAGCATTACGATGAGGTACTGGAGCCGGAAGATACACTAAATACCCGGATAGACCGGATTGAGGCTATGTGGGGTCAGGTTAAAGCGAGAACCGGCCTTCATATCACAAAGTTGATGAATGAATTGGCGGGAGGGGTTGTAGAAAAAGAGCTCATCAAAAAAAAAAACAGGTAGAAGCGGCGGAAGCCGGAGAGGTAAGGATACGTAACGGAGGGAATTGGTATAGCCGGATTGCCGTTCAAGATGACAAAGCAGATGATGGGAGAGACGGCATAATGGGGACAAAATCAAAGTTCGTTCAAGATGGCATGGGAGGTAATGAACGAACGGCTGGGACGCCAAATCAGCGATGAGTTGATAAGAGAAGTAACCGAATATGTAGGGCGGCAAGTCTATGAGGAGGATAAGAAGCGGGCGGAAGAAACGGATAAAAAGATGCCTTATATATTGTACC
>JAIRMP010000004.1 GCA_031258615.1 Spirochaetaceae bacterium
CGCTTGTCGAGCCTCCTCGCATGGATTGCTTCGCGCCCTCACCGGGCGCTCGCAATGACGTGCAAGCGCTTCGCGCTTGCATAGGAGTTTGCGCCGCCGCAAGGCGGCTTACCGCAAACTCCACCCTCCTTGTAAAGCCGCTCGGAAGGACAATGGACAACCGCTGCGCGGTTGTCTCCGGAGTTTGCGCCGCCAGCCTAGCGGCTGGCTTACCGCGCAAACTCCACCTTCCTTGTAAAGCCTCCTCGCATGGATTGCTTCGCGCCCTCACCGGGCGCTCGCAATGACGTTGTTATATGGCTTGGCGAGAGGCGTAACCCGCCCTCTTTCACGCTCGGCGGCTGCCAAGGACATGAGTCAGCTATTGGCGTACGTTTGGTGCAGGCTGGCCTGCCGTATGTTTGGTGCAGGCTGGCCTGCCTGCCTGCCTGGGGTGTTATACGTCGAGGTTGCTTACCAGGAGGGCGTTTTCTTCGATGAACTCGCGGCGGGGGGCAACATTTTCGCCCATCAGGGTCGAAAAAATGCGCTCGGCTTCAACCGCGTCGTCAAGGTGAATCTGCGTGATGTTGCGCCGCGCCGGGTCCATCGTGGTTTCCCAGAGCTGGTCGGGGTTCATCTCGCCCAGACCCTTGTAGCGCTGCACGGACAACTTCTCCGGGTCGCGCCCGGAGGCGGCGAGGATACGGTCCTTCTCCGCGTCGTCGTAGGCGTAGAAAGTCTTCTTTTCGTACGAGATGCGGTACAGCGGCGGCATCGCCAGGTAGACATGGCCGCTTGATATAAGCTCCGTCATATAGCGGTAAAAGAAAGTCAACAGCAGCGTGCGGATATGTGAGCCGTCCACGTCCGCGTCCGCCATAATGATAATTTTGTGGTAGCGAATCTTGGACAGGTCGAATTCGTCGCCGCAGCTCGCGCCCACGCTGGCAATGATAGGCTGGAGCTTTTCGTTGGTAATCACCTTTTCGATGCGGGTCTTTTCGACATTCAGCATCTTGCCGAACAAGGAGAGAATCGCCTGGAACTGCCTGTTCCGCCCCATCTTTGCGCTGCCGCCGGCGGAATCGCCCTCCACGATAAAAAGCTCGCAGCTTGCCGGGTTCTTATCCGAGCAATCGGCCAGCTTACCGGGGAGACCCGCGCTGTCCATCGCGTTTTTGCGGCGGGTAGCGTCCCGCGCCGCCCGCGCCGCTATACGCGCCTTGGCCGCGAGCACGGACTTTTCGAGAATACCGGCGATTATCTCCGGGTGGCTGTCGAAGAACAACTCAAGCTGCTCGTTTACAAAACTCTCCACGATACCGCGCGCCTCGGAACTGCCCAGCTTCCCCTTCGTCTGCCCCTCGAACTGCGGGTTAGGCAGCTTGATAGAAAGGACGGCGGTGAGCCCCTCGCGCACATCGTCGCCGGAAAAAGACTCGTCAAACTTCTTTGCCTGCTTGGACTTCTTCAGGAATTCGTTCAGCGTGTGGGTCAGCGCGGCCTTAAAGCCGACAAGGTGGGTGCCGCCCTCGCGTGTATTTATATCGTTCACGAACGAGTACATTATCTCGTTAAAGCCGTCGTTATGCTGGATCGCGCACTCAATCTCGACAGTACCCTGAATCTCGTCCTCGCGGCTGCCGGAAATCACGATGGGCTCGTGGTACAGCACCTTCTTGCCGGCGTTCAGGTACTCGACAAAACTCTTGACGCCGCCGTCGAACTTGAACTCGTGCGACTTGGGCGTTGACAGCCGCTCGTCCCGTATCGTTATCTTGAGACTCTTGTTCAGGAACGCGAGCTCGCGGAGTCTGTTGCTCAGCGCGTCAAAGTTGTACGTTGTCGTCTCGAATATGGAGGCATCCGCCTTAAAGCGAATCTCGGTACCGCGCCTGTCCGTGCTGCCCGTCTCGCGCGCCGGCCCCTCCGCGATACCAAACCTGTAACGCTGCGCGTGGATTTTACCATCCATAAAAACAAACGCCTCGCACCACTCTGACAGCGCGTTTACGACGGAAACGCCGACCCCGTGCAGGCCGCCTGAAACCTTGTAAGATTTCTTGTCAAACTTGCCGCCCGCGTGGAGGCGCGTCATCACCAGCTCAAGGGCGCTCACCTTCTCCTCCTGGTGTATATCGACGGGGATGCCGCGCCCGTTATCCGCTACCCGGACGACATCGTTGCCCTCTAGCACTACGAGTATCTCCGTACAGAAGCCCTGCATCGCCTCGTCAATCGAGTTATCCACCACCTCAAAGACAAGGTGGTGGAGCCCGTCTATCCCGGTAGTTCCTATATACATGCCGGGCCGCTTCCTCACGGCCTCCAGCCCTTTAAGCACCTGTATATTCTGCGCCGAATAATTCTTTTCCATGATCACATCATACCATTTTCCCCGCCCTCCCGCCAGCCCACTCACGATTCATTAAGAGGGGGGCGCAATTTCCCCACCGTTATCGCAAACCGCCACCGTTGCCGCCGCGCCCCCCTACGGCCGCACTTCGTTGCGTCCTACCCCCCAATTATGGAATGGGTCCTTACAAGTAGGTAGAAGTTTGCGGTAAGCAAGCCGTAGACTTGTGGCGCAAACTCCTATGGCAAGCGCGAAGCGGTTGTCCAGGAGTTTGCGGGCAGGCCAGCCATCCCTGGAATTGCCCGGCGATAATTACTGGCTCCCTTAACTATTCACATATCATCGTAAGGAACTGTGCATAAATAAAATGCACAGCATTTTATTTTAATTGCTTACGCAATAAGGAAATAACATGACCAAACGGTCATGTTATTTCTGCACAGTTCCTAAACTTGGGACTGCTGGCAATGATGATTTTGATTTGCTACTTGTTTTTTTTGAAAAGGCCAAAGAACCGGGACAAAAGGCCATTCCCAGGCGTTTTCTGTGGAGGCTTTTGCGCAGGCGCCTGGGGTTTTGGCTTTTTGGTGTACGGTTCAGCCGGTTTTGCATCGTCATTTACAGCGTGCTGCGGACGCTTTTCCTGCCGGTTTCCATGCGTAGCGGAATTTGCCGCCGGCTTTGCCGCCGGCTGTGCGGACTCAGGCCGTGGAGCGCCCGTTTTGCGCCGTCTGCGCTGCCGTGAGCGGCTTTCATCTTTAACACCGTTTGTTGCGGCAGTTTTTTCACCGGACGGTTGTTTTCCTGAATACTTATTCTTGTAGTGAACCATGCGTTGATCCAGCGGCATACCCAGCATGACGGCGTCATCCCGTGATTCGTTAACAGCCGCCGGCATCTGACCCTGCCGGCTGCCGGTTTGCGCCGGCTTCTGCCGCCGTCCGGAATCATCGCGTCTTCGCGGCTGTTCCCGCTGCCGTGAAGGCCGCCGCCTGCCTGAGTCGCTGCCATACAAATCCTCTGACGCGATCCGTGACGGTATCTTGTTCCCAAGATATTTTTCTATGCCGGCAAGCTCGTACACATCCTGTTCGCTCGCAAAACTGACCGCCTTGCCTGTCTTTCCGGCGCGCGCCGTCCGGCCTATGCGGTGGACATAATTTTCGGTTTCTACCGGAAGATCATAGTTTACCACCAGCGCAAGTCCCTCTATATCAAGCCCCCGCGCGGCAACATCGGTCGCCACAAGGTAGCGTAAGCGGCCTGCCTTCAAACTATCTATGATAGAAAGCCGCTTCTGCTGGGGCAGATCGCCTGAAATAAATTCACAGCGTATGCCGTTTTCATGCAAACGTCTGGCAACAATTTCAGTATAACGTTTTGTATTGCAGAATATTATCGCGCTTTCCGGGTTTTCCCGCCTGAGAATACCGAGCAAAAGGCGCATCTTGTCCGCGGAAGGCACATGGTAAAGAAGCTGTTCAACCTCGTTTACCGTGATATGTTCCGGCTCAATCTCGATCTCTACAGGCTCCTTCGTATACTCGTAAGCAAGCGTCCTCACATAAGTGTTAAGCGTGGCGCTGAATAGCATAGTCTGACGCCTGTCGGCAGACGGCACCACTTTGACAAGCTTGCGCAGATCGGGGTAAAAGCCCATGTCGAACATCCTGTCCGCCTCGTCAAGCACAAGGAAAGCTATGTTCATCAGGTTCATATAACCGGAAGCATTCAAATCGAGTACGCGACCTGGTGTTCCAACCAAAATTTGCGCGTCATCCCGCAATGTCTGCTGCTGGGCGCCGTAGCCCACACCGCCATAAAATGCCCCCATCTTGAACGGAAGGTACTTTCCCAAAAGCCTGGCCTCGTCTTCGACCTGTACGGCCAACTCACGTGTCGGCACCATGATCAACGCCTTACGTCCGGCCAGGGGCGGCTCGGAAATAAGGCGCTGCATGATTACGATCAAATAGGCAAGCGTTTTACCCGTACCTGTCTGTGACTGAACGTACAGATCACGCCCGCTGAACGCGTTTGATATAACACGTTCCTGAACCGGCATAGCACTGACAAAGCCCGCTTCGGCAAGGCCTTTTTTCAGATCGCCGTGTAATGCAAGTGTTGAAAACTCCATGAATACTAAGAATATATCACTTTTTAAACCACTGTACTAGTACCCGCGGCAGGGCATAGTCGTTTACTTTTTTCGAGCCGGAGTCGGTCGCATTTCTGACGATCCCCTCGGTGGGAAGCGCAACAAGCTGCCAGATTTTAGTTATTAGACATCACGGGGGACATTATCTTTGCTGGGGAACTTTTGGGCGCCTCGATAGATAAACTCAGGCCCTTTCTGGGTGTCAGGAAGGGGAGAACCCGGGGGCTTGTGGCGCTCGGTACGGTGGAGGGTAGAGCTGGCCGGGTTCAAGGTGGAAGATGTCGGGGTGGATCAAAAACCGGATGTATTTGTTGATGCCGTGCGGAAATTTCGTCCCCAGGTGCTGGGACTTTCCGGGGTGTTGACCCTATCCATCGCCTCAATGAAACGCACCGTGGACGCCACTGAAGAGGCGGGACTGCGGAAGGCTCTTTAAGATCACGATAGGAGGGAGCGCGGTAAACGCGGAGGTCTGCCGCTATGTGGGGCCGATTTCC
>JAIRMP010000031.1 GCA_031258615.1 Spirochaetaceae bacterium
AACGGGTTACGCCCCTTCGCTAAGCCATGTAACAACGGTAGGCTGGCGCGCAAACTCCTGCCTTTTCGCAGGGCTGGCGAGTGGGCGGCGGGCAAGGAGGGTGGAGTTTGCGGTAAGCCGGCTGCCTTGCGGCGGGGAGGCCATCGACCCGCGTGTGGGTTGTGCCGCCGGCACAACCCACAGCGGCAAGCCGCTTCGCGGTTTGAGGCGCAAACTCCGGAGTATTGACATATAAAACAATATCGTATCTATTCAGCCGCCGAGAGGGCAAAAGGGAAAGAATATTGGCCTTGGAAGACTTTAACCAGTTCTTCCCATATGCTCACATGGTGTTTATGTATGGTCTGAATAAACGATTCTATGGCCGGTTCATTGTTAATTGCGGCCTGCTGTGATATATTAAATTGATGATGAGTGGGGGACGCCGCACGGGGTGGCCGGTCGTGCGAACTATTATCTGCATAAATACTGTATTTCTTGTGTTCCTGACCGCCGCTGTCGCGGCGCTCGTTTACGGCAGGGTTGAGGCGGAGATTACCGCGCGCACGGCGGAGCTTGCGGTGCGCTCCGCCGTGAATACGGCGGAGCGGGTAGAAAAGGCGCTGGATGCGGCGCGGGCGGACGCGCTGACCCTGCTAGAATTGAACGGCGGACATCTGCCGGCGGAGGGGGCGGGCGGATCGAGCGGGGCGCGGCAGGCGGAAAACGACCGCTTTTTTAAGCTGCGCCCCCTGTTTGCCGCGATCCTGTCGTCGTCCGGTGAGCGCATTGAGAACAGGACATTCTTTCTTGAACATGATCTGACCGGGGACGCCGCCGGGCTCTATCTCAGCGCGGAGCGGGAACTGGTAGAACGGGCCGCGGTGATGGAAAGTCCGGACGCGGTGCTGCTGGGGAATGCTTCGCCGTACTTTGGAGCGCCGGTTACCGCGTTGTTTTTCAGGGATAGTCAAAATTCCGTGGTTGCCGCCTTTTTTTCGACTGATGCCTTCACACCGCTGCTTGGGGATGGGGCGGAAAGGGTCTTTGTCGTGAATCACCGGGACGACATAATCCTCCATACCGATGCGGGCATCGTTATGAGCGGGGAAAATTACTGGCAGGACCCGCTCGTCCGCCTGATGCGCAATTCGGCCTCCGCCGGCGCGGAAGCCGTATTCAATTCCGGTGGGGGCTCCGGCGCTTTTCAGAAACTGAGGACGGCGGGGGCGGACGCGGCGGCGCTGTGCGGGACGCCGCGCGGCTATGGTCTGGCCGGCCTCCGTCAGGCCATGCGTGAAGGTCTGGCCCTGTGCGGCGCGGCGGGCGGCCTGGTAATAATTTTTAGCTTTGCCCTTTCTTTTTCGATGAGACGCTATATTTACAATACGTTTGTTGAGCAGGAACGGGAAATTGCTGAAAACCTCCGGCTGAAAAGTATCTTCCGCGCCCTGCCCGGCAGCCTCAAATCCGACAGGGCCGTCCTTGAAAAGACGCCTCTCAGCGGTGAAAACAGGGATGTAACCGTTGTCTTTGCGGGACTCCACGGTAAGGCGGCCATCAAGGACCTGTCTCCCCAGAGGACGCTGAATATGCTGAACGCTGCGCTCATGCTGATACAGGACAGCTTTGCAAAGACGGGCGGGGCAGCGGACAAGGTTTCAGGCGACAGCTTGACCGGCGTCTGGGGAGCGCCGTTCTCTGACGGCAGCGCGGAGATGGACTCACTCCACGCTATACGCGGCGCGTTGATGGTGAGAGCCGCGTTTTTAAAGAGCGGAGGCGCAAAGGCGGGACAGCGGCTGACGGTAAGCTGCGGCATAAGCTCAGGGGTGATGCTTGCCGGGCGGGTAGGCGCTGAGGAAGATTCGGTGTACACGTTTACCGGGAGCGCGGCAAGACAGGCGCGCCTGCTGGAGCTTCATAACAAACGTTTCGGGACGGACATACTGATCGGTGAAAGCACGATGGCGCTTGCCGGCAAGTACTTCATCACGGAGGAAATGCCGCCAGTAAAGGTGCGCGGCCTGCAAAAACCGCTGCGCGTGTTTGCCGTGATAAATGTAAGGGTTACAAAGAAGGGTATGGAACAGCCCAAACCAGCAAACATGGCCGAGCTGCGCCAACTGCTGGAAGCCGCCGCCCAGCCCGCCGCCCTTACTTCTATCTTTTGACACGGTGTAATAAAATGACTCGGAGTTTACGCATGGAAACAGTGTTTAACAGGGCCGAACTTGATAATTTTGCCCGTTACTATGGATTTCATTACGACTGCTGCGACAGCGCCGTACTGATACGGGATTTTTGTATCGCGATGGAGCGCGGACTGGCTGGGCAAAGCTCCTCTCTGCCCATGCTGCCCACCAATCTTAGTCCGGGACGGCGGCTTGCTACCGGGAAAAAGGT
Source organism: Spirochaetaceae bacterium (assembly GCA_031258615.1). Classification (GTDB taxonomy): domain Bacteria; phylum Spirochaetota; class Spirochaetia; order Treponematales; family Breznakiellaceae; genus JAIRMY01. The sequence goes on from JAIRMP010000031.1 coordinate 2,386, forward strand.
CGTAGCGCTTGATGCGGGCGGAACCAACCTGCGCGCGGCCCGTATCAGCTTTGACGAGGGCGGCCGTCCCATCGTGGAAGCCGAGCGGTCAACCCGTATGCCTGGTAGCAGCGGCCCGCTTTCCGCCGCCGAATTCTTTTCCGGGGTTGCCGATTTCTGCGAGCCGCTCTTTGATGTCAGTGGCGTTGAGGGCATAGGCTTCTGCTTTTCGTACCCCATGGAGATGAGCCCGGACGGGGACGGCCTTCCGCTCGCTTTCTGCAAGGAGGTAGAACTGCCGGAGCTTGTAGGCCGGCCCATAGGCAGGGGCCTCTGCGAAGAGCTGTCCCGCCGCCGGATAAAAACGCCTTCCCGCACGGTGCTGCTAAACGATACGGTTTCCACCCTGCTATGCGGACTTTTGCAGATACCGGTAAGTTTCCCGTCAAAATTTGCCGCGGCGGGGGAACGCGCCCCGCAAAAAATGACAGCGGAAGCCGGCCCCGCGATAGGTTTCATATTGGGAACAGGTTTTAACATTGCCTACTGCGAAACGAGCATCCCAAAGATAAATTTCGCGTCAAAAACGGAGCCGCAAATTGTCGTCTGCGAGGCGGGGACATTCAGTTTCAGGTACCGTGGGATTCTGGACATTGAATTCGACGCGGGGACAAAGAATCCCGGCACATTTAGCGCCGAGAAAGCCACGGCCGGCGCGTATCTGGGGCCTTTGAGCCTGCATATCCTCAAGCGCGCCGTGAAGGACGGCGTTCTGCGTTTCAAAAGATCGGCGGAACTGCTCGCGATGGAACGTCTGGCAACAAAAGACCTGAACATACTGCTGCAAACGCCGCTTTCGCTTGAGGGGCCGCTGGGCGGTCTGTTTGACAGGGACGAAAGGGGAGCGCTAAAAACCCTGCTGTACATCGAGTCGATCTTAACTGAACGCGCCGCGCTTACCGCGGCCTCCATGCTTGCCGCCGTGATAGAACACTGTGGCGAGGCCGGTAACCCGCTTGCGCCGGTACGGGTAGCGGTTGAGGGCGCCACCTTCTCGCTGTATCACTTTCTGGGAGAAGCCCTGCGGGCGCGCTTTCACGGCATAGTGAACGCTCAGGGTCCCAGGTTCTGCCTGATGGAACCTGTAAAGCAGGCTTCGCTGTTCGGCGCCGCCGCCGCGGCCCTGATGGTATAGTGAAAAGAGCCGATTTAGAACGGCATCACACCGCTTATGTCAAGGTTCAATTTATAGGGAGGCAAAAAATCTGTGTTATACAGTTGGGTTGCCGCCTCGTAAACAAGATGCTTCTCTTTTGCCAAATACACCCATGTTATCGTGTTTAATGCTTTATCCGGCAAAATAAAAAGAATATAGTAATCGCCCGATCCGGTCCAATAGTTCGCCGTACCGTAATACAGCTTAAGGTTGATGGCATTGCCCTTCACCGGTCCCAGCGCAAATATTGATTTCATAAGCGACTCAACATACTTTAAGGTAAATTGATCCGGACTCAGATTGGGCGGCGAGACAGTAAGCGCCAGTATCACATCCTGACCGTTTATATCGCTTATCTGTGCGGGCCACATTTCACTTCTGTCACTTATTCTTATAGTCTTGTGCGGAGGCTGTGAAAATTGTTCCTCGAATACTTCTGCCATTTCCGTGCATGAACCCAAAAAAAAGATAGTTACCGCAAGGCATAGGCCTTGTATAAATGCTGCCATGTTTAACAATATAACCAAATCTTAATTTTTTAAAAGGTGCCGCAAAACCATAATTCAGCAATTCTACTTTTAAATTTGGGCGCATCCCCGCGCAACGCGCGGGGCCGGGCTTTCCGCTCCAATAAAGCCGCAAGGCGCGTCGCGCCGGGCGGCTTTATTCCGCTTCAATCCTTTGCGCGGCTGCTTCCTCCCGCTAAAACGGCCCTGGCTTCCCATTCGACCATATCGTCTGCCGCTTATTTTACTTACACTGAGCTGGGGCGGGCCTGTCCTGAAAACGCTTTTTCAAATTTAGGGCTACAGGCGGATCGCCTCTACCATATAACGGATGTCGGCCCCGCTTCCATTGAGGACGGTCATTTCGATTACAAGGATCATGGATGTTCTTTCGGGGTTGACGATCACTTTTTTTATGCTGTACGTTGTTACGCCGTTCCGCTTTATACCGGGGTTGCCCACGTTGTACGTTTTTTTTACGCCTTTACCGTTCAGGCTGTTAAAAAAGATATGAAACGAAGACTTGGTGCTGGGGCCGCCGCCGTACAGCATAGATTCCAGAGAAGCGCTGTAGTACACGGAATGTTCAAAGTCCCTAAAATTTATTGTTTGCCCCGAAAGGTTTCGTATATCCTCCAGCGATATGAACAACGGAATTCCCTGACGCATGAAGTTGGTACGGTACTTCCGGATGATGCCGGTATTGTGCGAAACTATACGCAGCAATGCGGCGGAACCATCCTGCCCCAACGCCACAGGCTTATCGTTCCTGTACGAAATGCGCCCGCCCGGTACAAAATCGTTGCTGTCAACATCCACAATGTACAGCTCCGCCCAGGGCCGTAGCGTATGCTCATCCACGCCGTACTGCGCGAACATATAGATTTTTCCGTCCTCCGAAAACCCCAAATCCACAAAAGATGCGACATCACCCGCCCACAACTCCCCTCCGGATACCATGAGAACTATCAATACGAGAATAACGACACCGGGCTTTCGCCTCCTCAGTAAGAACATAAAACCTCAATATCTTATCGGCAAAAGCTTACGGTTTCTGCACCTGTCTCTGCCTTAAAAAGCCGTGCGTGCATAAAAGGGTATGAGGGAATTATTCCCCCGGCTTTCCTCCCAACCCCGCGTTATATTGCCGTTATGGATACGATGACCAAGTCCGGTAAACGTACCCTTGACCCTGCTCCACGGCTGTGTGAACTGAACTTGACTCATAAATTTTGTCCCATACCTGTTCTGGACAGACTTTCCCCCTTCTTATAACCCTCTTTCACGCTTAGCGAATGTGGCAAGCCTGCGGCTGGACAACCGCTACGCGGTTGTCTCCGGAGTTTGCGGCGCGCTACGCGCTTTTCCCGCAAACTCCAAGCCTCAGCCATTGGCGTACGTTTGGTGCAGGCTGGCCTGCCTGGCCTGCTAATTGCTAATTTTTT
>JAIRMP010000110.1 GCA_031258615.1 Spirochaetaceae bacterium
AATATAAAACCGGTTACCAAAAAAATTTTTATCATTTTAAATCCCCCTCGGGTAAAGCTGCCGCTCCGTAATATCCCCCCCCCCCCCCCCCGAAAGGGTAGGAGTAAGCGCCTGAACCATCGGCCCCCAGGGGCCTTTCTTGCCCCCGTTCTCCACCTGCACGGCGAAGTACGCGTCTTCCCGCTATCACCAAAGTCGAACTCGATCACGTCCTTTTTCCGCTTGGTAAAGAAGGACTCGCGCAGTTCCTTTGGGGCCGCCGGCGGCGTTTCTCCCGGCGCAAGCGCACTGTACCATACCCGGTAGCCCTTGTTGGCGCCGTCTGCGGGGCTGCCGGTAACGTAGACGATCTTCACGCCCAACTCGTGCCGCCCAACAAGGTAGGTTTCCACCGTTACCTGTGCCGTAGGGTTCCCGCCGGGGGTCTGGGTGCTGTCGTGGGGCTTGAGGCCGAGGGAGACGTAGCCGGAATCCGTGAGCGGCGGGGACAGGAAATACCTCCGCTTGAAGTCCCGCATGAAGGCGGTGAGCACGTCGAACGCTTCCTTGCACCGGGCGGTGGCCACCGGGGTGCGGGTGGTCTCGTTTTTGGCGGCTGCCAGCGCGCCTTCCGCCGTCTGGATGTGTGTTCCAAAGCTCGTCATCGCGGCTGCCGGGATGCCCCAGGCGTCCGCGTTAGCGCCGGCAACGCTCTGCCAGTCCTTTGCCATTGCCAGTTGTCCTTCCCGCGTAGGCGGGAGCCAGTCAGTACTCATAATTCTTCCTCTATGATTTATTTGCTAAATTTTTTTGCCGCTGGCTATAGCTTTTTTGCCGTTGGCTATAGCTTTTGGGCCGCAGGCTATAGCTTTTGAGACTGAAGCGGTTTCCGGCGGTTTGGAGGCTGTTTTTATCCCTTGGGGGGAGGGGGGTAGCAAGCGCTCCGCGCTTGCTATAGGAGTTTGCTAAGCAAGCCGTAGGCTTGCTTAGCAAACTCCACCCTGCTCGACGGGTGGCGGACGAGGCGGTCCCGCGATTCAGAGTGTAAACTGAGTGAACAGTGAAGCCGGGGGTAAGCGGCTGGGAGTTGCCGTTGCGGGCTGCCAATACGTTGAACATAGAAATAGTGTAGCAAGTATGGGAGGATTTGGTCAAGTAGGCGCGTTGCCTCATCGAAAAAGTAACCGAAAATAGCCCGTGCCTCAGATAGAAACGGCAATATGTTGCCGCTGTTACCCAAATTAAAATAAGGGGGAACGAAGGAGGGCATCCGAATGGGGTTAAACATGAAAGAAAAAAATCCGTCACCAAACAGGCCCGTTCCCGCTGCCTGAAAGCCGGGCGGCTGCAAAAAGGTGACTGACACCGGGGGCTATGATACAAAGCGTTTATTTATTAGTATTGATGTAATGCGCCGTATTTTTTTGTCTGCCAAAAAGGAGGTTTTATGCCTGTAGCGCAAGCTGTTAAGGACGCCCTGGATTCTTCTTCCATGATCAGAAGGATGTTTGAGGAAGGAATCGAGCTAAAAAAAAAGTTTGGTACTGATAAAGTATTTGATTTTTCCCTCGGCAACCCCGATCTGGAACCGCCCGAAGCGTTTCGCCAAACCCTGCTCCGCCTTGTGACGGAAGACGCGCCGGGGTCTCACGGGTATATGCCGAACGCCGGTTTTCCGCATGTCAGGGAGGCTCTGGCGCGGAAAACATCGCATGAACACGGGGTAACGCTTGACTGGCGGCATATAGTGATGTCGGTGGGCGCGGCGGGCGCTCTCAATACGGTTCTGAAGGCGGTACTGAATCCAGGAGACGAAGTTATAGTGAGCAGGCCATACTTCATGGAGTACCGCGCTTACATCACGAATCATGGCGGAAAACTTGTAGAAGCGGCCGCGGACGACAGCTTCAACCTGGATATAGACACGGTACGGGCGGCGTTGAGCGAAAAAACTGCCGCTGTGCTGATCAATTCGCCGCATAACCCGACGGGCCGCGTGTATCCGCAAAAGACAATAGCGGCCCTGGCGGAAATTTTGCTGGAGCATGGAGGAAAGACCGGGCGCTTTCCCTATCTGGTAGCGGACGAGCCTTACCGTGAGCTGGTGTATGACGGCCTTGCCGTGCCGCCTGTACTTTCCGCATACCCCCATTCAATTGTCGCCACATCTTACTCAAAGAGTCTGTCGCTGCCCGGTGAGCGTATAGGTTATATAGCGGTGGGGCCGCGGAATGACGACAAGGACACGTTGATAGACGCGCTCATTTACGCAACGCGCATACTTGGCTATGTAAATGCTCCCGCTCTGATGCAGCGCTGTGTCGCCGAACTAACCGAAGTGAAGGCCGCCGTCTATATGTACGCTGCGCGGCGGGCCGCCTTTAAAAAAGTGCTGGACTATGCCGGCCTCTCGTATATAAACCCGGAAGGGGCGTTCTACATCTTCTGTAAGGTTCCCGGCGGCTTTGCCAACGACGACAGAGCCTTTGTGGACGCCTTAAAAAAACAGTTGATACTCGGTGTGCCGGGCAGCAGTTTTGGCGCTCCGGGCTGGGTGCGCTTTGCCTACTGCGTAAGCGAAGAAAACATACGCAATTCGGCGGCAGCTTTCAAGGCCGCCGGCGGGCGCTAGCGGCCGCCGGCTCCATTTTTGGCCGGAATTGTTGTTGGTCAATGCGGTATCTTGCACACTCCCCCAAAAGTGAATATCATTTTTTACAGGCCGAGGTGGTGGAATGGTAGACACCGGGGACTTAAAATCCCCTGGCCGTGAGGTCGTGTGAGTTCAAATCTCATCCTCGGTACGAAAAACCGAATCAGTATATTCTTTGCGGGCGGCCTGCCGCCAGGAGTGCTTGTGAAAAAACAGATTTTTTTTGCTCTATTTCAGTTCGTTGCCGTCTTGTTTTGCCTTAATGGGCAGCAAATTGTTACCGCGGAAAGGTTTCTTGAAAGTGTTTCAGAGAAGTACGCGGAGTTTAAAGATTACCAGGCGCATATAGCGATTCGTTCCGGCAGTACGGATATGTATGGAACGGTTGTTCATAAAACGCCGAGCTTTTTACGGATAGATTTTACAACGCCTGCCGAGCAGGTTATAGTTTTTAACGGGGATATACTGACGGTTTACCTTCCGGAGCAGCGTGCAATCCTGAATCAGAGCGTAAGTTCCAGCCGTTCATCCGGCGCTAACCTCGCAACGGCGCAGGGGCTTTCGCTGCTGCGGCGAAATTTTGCGGCGGCCTTTATTACCGGGCCTGCCCCCGTGCCGCTCGACGAGGGTTCCCGCGAAATGGTTGTAAAGCTGCGCCTTTCGCGGCGTTACGGTTCGGAGGGCTTCCGCGAAATAATCCTTTCTGTCGATCCTGTGAGTCTTTTAATACGCCGTATGCAGGGGACAACGATTGCGGACATTCAGGTTCAGTTTGATTTTTCTAATATCAGTACGAATCAGGGAATTTCAGAGCGGCGTTTTATGTACGATTCCCCGGCTTCGGCAAACCTTTACAACGATTTCCTGTTCAGAGACACCGAATAATGGGTTTGGCGGGGTAGAGAGGGTTAAGGCTAAACGATGGATGGTTCAAACGGAGATACAAGGGGTATAGGCGAAAGCCTCAAGACAGAACGCGAAAAGAAGGGTTTGTCGGTAGACGATGCCGCGCGCGAAACAAATATTGCCCGTAAGTATATCACCGCGCTGGAGGATGAGGATTTTTCCCAGTTTCCGGCAGAAACGTACCTTTTAGGCTTCCTTGGTAACTATGGCGAATATCTTGGCCTCAGTGTCAAAAACCTTGTATCGCAGTACCGTATACTCAAAATTCAGGAACAGCCTATTCCGGTGGAACAGCTTCTTAACAAAGCGCCGCCCAATGTTCCCCGTATAGTGTTTACAACCCTGGTGGCCGCGGTATGCCTTGCGCTGACCGCCGGCTCGGTTTACTACTTTTTTTTCATGCCGAAAAACAAACCTATCGAATCTGATGCCGAGCGGAGGCCGGTGGAGTATTCATTTGCGGAGGGTACGCTGGAACGGCGCTTTTATGAAGGTGATACGCTGATAATTCCGCTGGCCGGGAACAGTTACAAGGTGTCGCTTCACAGCATAGCGGATCTTGTAATGATTGCGGCGCCGGATAAGGATATAAGGCTTGGTTTGAATAACGAGGTGTCTGCCGACATAAACAGTGACGGCGTTGCGGAGCTAAAGATAAACGCGATAGATTATGTGCAAAACCGTCCTGAGATAGGCGCTCAACTGCGGTTTGAAATGCTTACCGCTACCGTCTCTGCCGAACAAACGACATCCGCCGCCGATATACCGGCGCTCACCGCGGCGGTAAGCACCCCTGTCGTCATTTTTAACGAGGCGAGGGCGTACCCTTTTACGCTTCAGGCGGTATTCAACAGTTCCTGTATGTTCCGCTGGGAAATTCTGCGCGAGACGGTAGCGCAGAAGCGTACGGAGCGTTACTATGTCAGGGGCGACGAACAGACCATCCAGGCTCAGAACGGCGTCCGTATTTGGATATCGAATTCATCCGCCGTTAAGCTTTGGGCCATAGGCGGCGGGCACAATATTCAGTTGGAAACAGGCCGCGCGGGTGAGGTGGTCGTGGAGGATATCTACTGGACGCATGACGAAGACGGACGTTACAAGCTTGTCCAGGTGAGGCTTGAAAGCTGATTCGCGCCGCGTGCCGGCCTGATCTGGACGGCGCAGTTAAAATTCCAAATTTCGTAAAAAAAATTCCAAAAATTTGAATCAAAATGCATTGTAACGTACATAAATAATTGTATGGAGGTTACAATGCTAAAAGAAAGGTTTATAAACAAAAGTTATGGTTGCGGTGAGAAATTACGCAGTTCCTGCGGGACATTGTTTCTGCTGCTGGTTCTGCCCATGGCCGCATCCTGCGTGGGTTCCTGTGACGTATACACGGGGATTTTAGTTGGAAGCGCTCCTTCCGATCTGTCGGTAGCTACATGGAATTTGCAGGCACTGTTTGACGGGCGGGACGACGGCGTTGAGTACGACGAGTACAGCGGCAGCAACGGCTGGAACAACGAAAAGTACCTTGCAAGGCTGAACACCTTTTCCAAAGCCATATCTTCTATCGGAAAGAATGGGCCCGACATTATCGCCCTTATCGAGGTGGAAAACGCGGCTGTGCTGGAAAACCTTGCCGACGAATACCTTGCGGACAACGCGTACCGCTACAGTTTTTTTGCCGGACTTCCCGGCTATTCGCTGGGGCTGGGCTTGTTGAGCCGCTATCCGCTGACAAGGGCGCTTTCCCACTCGTCAAACATACGGGGGGAAATACTGCCCCGGCCTGTGGCCGAGGTATGGCTGGAGCCGGAAGGAGAGTCCATGGTGGTGTTTATATGCCACTGGAAGTCCAAGCTGGGTGGGGATGAAGCGACCGAAATGTTGCGGCGCGAGGCTGCCCGTGTGATTCTGCGGCGTATAAAGGCGATAAAGGCCGAGTTTCCCGATACGCCGATACTGATTCTGGGTGATTTGAACGAAAATTATGACGAATTTGAACGTCAGGACGGAGAATTGCGCTGTGCGCTTATGCCGGATTCCCCCGAAGCGGCTAAAATTACCGGTTATGACGGCGATTCGGAGAATGACGAGGAGGGATCTCAGAACGGCGAAGAGGATACTGTTCCTGAACCGCCCTTGCCGCAGGATTTTCTCGTACTGAGTATGGAAAAGCCGCCGTCGTCTTCATTTTTCCCCGGAATAGACGGCGTTTTCTATACACCGTGGGAGGCGGAACTGGAAAAGGGCTCTTACTACTACAACGGCGGCTGGGAAAGCATAGACCATTTGCTGCTGTCCGAAGCCTTTTTCGATTCAGCCGGCTGGGAATTCAAAGATGCATCGGTGGTCGACACGGAACCGTTTGTCAACTCCAAGGGCGAACCCAACACGTACAACACGCGCACCGGATCCGGCCTGAGCGACCATCTGCCGCTCCTGCTAACGCTGGAAAACAAGAAACGGTGAAGGTGTCCATGGGTTACGCAGATCGTGTATCTGCGTAACCCGTGATTTGTGGGGCGAAGGCGGCCCTCGCTTTCTCTGCTTCTTTTTAACGGGATCGTTCACATACTCTTACGGGCCGGACAGGAGGATCAGGCGCCGCGCTGGCGGATAATTTCGTACAGGATGATACCTGCCGCGACCGAAACGTTGAGGCTGTCGATGCGGCCAAGCGACGGTATCGCTATGAGGGCGTCGCATTTTTGGTGGAGAAGACGGCTCAAACCGGCTTCACCGCCAAGGATCACGCAGACACGGCCCAGAAGACGGGTCTTGTAGACAAGGCTACCGCCCATATCCGCGCCGTAAATCCAGAAACCGGCTTCTTTTAACTGTTCTATGGCGCGCGGCAGGTTTGCGACTTCTGTGGACGGCACCCAGGCGGACGCGCCTGCGGAAGTCTTTGCAACGGTATCGGCGCGCCTGGCGTTGCGTTTGTTTCGGGTGATCACAATGTCGGCATTGAACTGATCGCACGAACGTAGAATCGCGCCAAAATTATGCGGATCGGTTACTTCGTCCAGCATCACGGCAAGAACATTTTTTTTGTCGCTAACGGATTCCAAAAAGGACTCTAGCGTGAACGCTCCCGCCGGGCCGCCGTCGTCAACTTCCAGCGCAAGCCCGCGGTGACCGGGTGAAATGCGGTCCAATTCGTTTGTGCCTGTACGCAGCACACGCACACCCCGCGCCGCGGCAAGAGCCACGATTTCACGCGCCCTGGGACCCGGTTTTGCGGCAAGTAACGCACAATTTGCCGCGGAAACCTTGAGCCGTTCCTCGATTGCATGAAAACCGGTTAAGTATGCCATGCGGCGCTGGTCTACCAGTCGTCTATGGGATCGTCAGCTTCACGTAAGTTTTCAGTAAACAGATCGGTAACGGCGCGTAGATCGTCCAGGTAGACATAGTATGCGCCGTAGGTGTCCATAAGATCGCAGTCAATTCTAAAACCTATTACTTTCAGGCCCGAAATGTTGCTATAGTGATAGTTTTGCTGAACGATCCCGCTCATACCCAACTCCTGCTGGGGCGGTATCACGGCAGTCAAATTCTGCCAGCCCTGAAAGTTTAAACGGCCCATTTGAATTTCAAAATCGCGTCCGTAAAAATCCTGTATCAGCAGTACAAGGTTGTGGTTATAGTTACGTCCGGCAGCCCTCACAGATATGGTTTTGACTATGCCTTCAACCGGTATAGGACGGGCGGCGGTGATGTACAGGCTTGTATAGCCGCGCCGCAGAAAATCAACCTTTACACCCAAAACTTTGCTGTCCGGTATATCAAGCCCGGCCTCAGCCTCTATCGGCGTTTTGTCCCTTGATCCGCCTTCAAACAACCTGCTAACGGTAAAGCCGCTGTCGGACGATATATTCGAACGCCAAAAACCTTCCATTTCAAATTTGTCTATCGAAATTTCCGAAAGCTCCGTCTTTGGTACACCGCTGTTAATGTCGGTAGCCGCCGGGGTGCCTGGATTATCAGGATCCTGCTGCGCGAACAAGGCTCCGGCGCAAATAATAACAATCAAACCACTTAATATAGTACGTTTCATATTCATAACCCTCCCTTCTAGTTGGCGCCGCCGGCGGCGTCTGTCCACAGTTTTTCCGTATTTTTGGGATACGCAAGTTCATCGCCATCGTAAACAGTCTCATAAATATCAGCCAGCACTTTAAGCTGGGAAATATAAACATAGAATGGAACTATTTCGGTTATCTTGCCGTTTATATCCCGTTTGACATCCACGTATGAACGCTCTACGGGGTTTGTCCATAGCCTGAATTTGATAAATTTTGTTTTGTCGGTTGGGCGGGGCAGTATGGTGGAAATCATCGGAACCCCCAACGGAACATCTACGCGCAGGTTACGCCATCCGACAAACTTCAGGTTCCCCATAGGCACCGAATGGATCATACCATTGGTATCACGGATATAGGCCTCTATACTGTAGTTCAGGTTCGATCCCCAAACCCATATATCTATGACTCGTGTGCGCCCCTGCAATGGTATCTCGGCAGGCTGCCCGTCGCCGTCCGCCAGAGTCGGATAAATGTCTATCCAGTTGTACCCTTGCCGGTCAAATGCGCCCTGTATACCGATACTCTTTATCTCCGGCTTTTGTCTCAACAGGGCCTGCGGGGCGGTGGCTACCGGGCTGATGATGGGGAATGTCTTGCTGTCGGTCTTTGTGGAAAACTTACTGCCGGAAACTTTCCATGTGTAGTTGTATTCCACTCCGTCCACCACATAAGGCGTGCCATCGAAACTATCAAGGATTATCGATTGGAGCGCAATGGTATTGCTGTCACTAAAGACCGGAATTGCCGATAAGCCTACAAAAAGAACAAGGCAAAATAACTTTGAACTGCCTGTTTTCATACGGTTTCTCCTATAACTATGCTTAATCGCGAATTTAAAGCTTGTTTCAGTATATTGGTTTACTTAACCTTTGTCAAACCCTTAGCTAAGAGACCGTCCGTTTACACGACCAGCTTCATTCACGTTTGCGTATCAGGGGGTTAGCATATACGCCCCCAATCATTTATCGGTTTTTTTTGTTACCAAGTTAAACAATTTGCGGTTACATGCATTGACGCCTGTAATCCGGAGGCAAAGCTGATCGATTCAATGCCCGCAGCAGTACATCAATGCCCGCAGACGGGCCCCATATATTGATAGCATAAAAAAAATATGCGTTAATGATGGTACGATGATAAACTTTGGCGACCTGACTAAGGTCTTGCGGGAAGAAATAGCCGAATGGGAAGGTCAGCCTGTATCCGATTCGATAGGTTTTGTGGGACAGGTGGGCGACGCGGTAGCGACCGTACACGGCCTTGAAAAGGCCGTGTACGGCGAGCTGGTCGAATTCGATTCCGGCGCGCAGGGAATCGTGTTTAACCTGGAGGAGGACGGGGTAGGCTGCGTGCTGTTCAGCGGCGAAAATCTTGTCAAAGACGGCGAGGAGGTGCGCGGTACGGGAAAGGTAGCGTCCGTGCCGGTCGGGGAAGCCCTGCTAGGGCGGGTGGTAAACCCTCTCGGCATCGCGATAGACGGGAAGGGCGCGGTAGAGGCCTCCGCTTACTACCCGGTGGAAGCACCGGCCCCCTCCGTGATTCAGCGCTCTCCCGTCAACAAGCCGCTGGAGACCGGCATACTATCGATAGACTCGATGATACCGGTGGGCCGCGGTCAGCGTGAACTGATCATAGGGGACAGGCAGACGGGAAAGACGGCGATAGCTGTCGACGCGATAGCCAACCAGAAGGGCAAGGGCGTTTACTGCGTGTACTGCGCGATAGGGCAAAAATCATCGGCGGTTTCCGCCATCATCAAAAACCTGGAAAATTCGGGCGCGATGGCCTACACGTTTGTCGTACTAGCCTCCGCCTCGGACTCGGCGGCGCTACAGTACCTCGCCCCCTATTCCGCAGTCGCAATGGCGGAATACTTCATGCGCGACGGGAAGGATGTCCTCATCGTTTACGATGACCTTTCCAAGCACGCCGTCGCCTACCGGACGATTTCACTGTTGCTGCGCCGTCCGCCCGGACGCGAGGCGTTTCCCGGCGACGTGTTCTACCTGCACTCAAGGCTGCTGGAACGGGCCGCAAAGCTTTCGGCGGAGAAGGGCGGCGGCTCCATAACGGCGCTGCCCATCATAGAGACGCAGGCGGGCGACATATCGTCCTATATCCCGACAAACGTGATATCTATTACTGACGGGCAAATATTCCTCGATTCCGAGCTGTTCAACTCCGGCTTCAGGCCGGCCATTGACGTGGGGCTTTCGGTCAGCCGCGTTGGCGGCGCCGCCCAGCACAAGGCGGTAAAGAAGGTTTCAGGCCGCCTCCGCCTCGATCTGGCACAATACCGCGAGATGGCTTCTTTCGCCCAGTTCGGCAGCGATCTTGACAGGATAACGCAGGAAAAGCTGGCCCAGGGTGAGCGGCTGATGGAACTGCTAAAGCAGCCCCAGTTTTCGCCGTTTGCGATGGAAGAACAGGTCGCGCTGCTCTGCATCGCGATTCACGGCTGTATGTCAAAGATCGCTGCTGCCTCCGTTTCCGCCTTTGCCGGCGGTTTTTTGGAACACCTACGGACAAAAAGTCCCGGCATCCTGTCGGAAATAGCGGAAAAAAAAGAACTTTCCCTGGAACTGGAGAACTCTCTGGAAACGGAAGCGGACAAGTACATCGAATCGTTCAAAAAGAAATGAGACAGACGATGAAAACCATGCAGGTTTTTTCTGCGCTATCATGGGTTTATCGGAAATTGTAATTATCGCGGTAGGCCTGGCAATGGATGCGTTTGCCGTATCAATTACACTGGGTTTATCCGTAAAAAAGCCGAAACCGGTGGAGATAATGATACCCGGCCTGTATTTTGTTTTTTTCAGTCCCTCATGCCTACGGCTTGCGCGAAACTCCGGAGATCAAGCGCAAAGCGCTTGATCCAACTCCCGCAACCGCCCCAACAATGGCTCAACGCTGCCCGATCAGGGCTGGATCGGCCTCCCGATCAGGCTGGACAACCGCTGCGCGGTTGTCTCCGGAGTTTGCGGTGCCAGCCTGACGGCTTGCTTACCGCAAACTCCAGGCCTAAGCGTGTAACCCGTTCTCTTTCACGCTTGGCGAATATCAAGGACAATGACTCAGCTACTGGCGTA
>JAIRMP010000200.1 GCA_031258615.1 Spirochaetaceae bacterium
GCTGCGCTGCGAAGGACGCTTGCGGCGCTGAAGGAGGGCGAAATCGTTTCCCGGCCCAATCAGGGCTTGCCGCAAAAGGAGAAGAGCGCGGTCAAGACCGCCGGGAATTGGCTGGACGAAGGGATCAAACTCGCTTCGCAAAGCAGGTTTAACGAGGCGGTAGAAGCGTTCACGCAGGCGCTGAAACTCGATTCCGGTTTAAGCGCGGCCTATGCTCTGCGGGGCAGGGCCTTGTTCGCCAGCGTGTCTTATGTAACTGGCATGGGTGAGAATTTCAGCGGCGTTAGTACACTGTCAACTGGGGGCGCCGTGGTTTCCGGAGAAAAGAAGGCGGTGTACGACCGCGCCATAGCGGACTTTACCCAGGCCCTGCGGCTCGACCCGAATAATGCGGAGGTGTATAGAGAGCGGGGCAATGCGTATTCCGACAAAGGGGACTACGACCACGCCATAGCGGACTACAACCAGGCCCTGCGGCTCGACCCGGATAATGATGCGGCGTATAACAGCCGGGGCGGTGCGTATTCCGACAAAGGGGACTACGACCGCGCCATAGCGGACTACAATGAGGCTCTGTGGCTCGATCCGAATAATGCGGCGGTGTATTACAACCGGGGCAATGCGTATTCCGACAAAGGGGACTACGACCGGGCCATCGCGGACTATACCCAGGCCCTGCGGCTCGACCCGAATGATGCGGTGACGTATAGAGGCCGGGGCGCTGCGTATGGGAAAAAAGGGGACAACGACCGGGCCATAGCGGACTTTACCCAGGCCCTGCGGCTCGACCCCAATGATGCGGCGGCGTATTACAACCGGGGCCTTGCGTATAGGAAAAAAGGGGACTACGACCGCGCCCGCACGGACTGGCAAAAGGCGTTGCAGCTTGATCCCAATGACGCCAATGCGCGGAAAAATCTTGAAGTCCTGCGAGACATGGGGTATTGAAAGGAGTACGCGCAGCGCCGAAGCAATCGTGGCAAGCGCGAGGCGCTTGGGCAAAGGCGCAGCCTTTGCCTTGGAGTTTGCGCCACAAGCCGCGAAGCGGCTTACCGCCCCGCTTGTCGAGCCTCCTCGCATGGATTGTTTCGCACACTGCGGGCGCTCGCAATGACGGGGGCTGGTTGATAGGCAGTCAGCCCTAACGGAATGGCGGCAGGTGAATGTACTGGAGCAACATTCAAGAATACCGGTTCCAACAGACAGGACTGTGGAACATATACATAGGAGAACAGTACCATGAGGACTCTAATGAAAAAAGGTTTATTATGCGCGGTTTTGGCCGCGATGACTACGATAGCCGCCTTTGCCCAGAGCGATACCAGAGGCGTTGATCAGGAGATAGCAAAGTACACCGAGGCGATACGGCTCGACCCGAATAATGCGGCGGCGTATTTAACCCGGGGCATTGTGTATTACAGAAAAGGGGATAACGACCGCGCCATCGCGGACTTTACCCAGGCCCTGCGGCTTGACCCGAATCTTGTGGAGGCGTATTTAGACCGGGGCATTGTGTATTACAGAAAAGGGGACAACGACCGATGTATAGCGGACTACACCCAGGCCCTGCGGCTCAACCCGAATGATGCGGTGGCGTATTACAACCGGGGCGTTGCGTATGACGACAAAGGAGACAAGGACCGGGCCATAGCGGACTACACCCAGGCCCTGCGGCTCGGCCCCAATGATGCGGCGGCGTATTACAACCGGGGCGTTGCGTATTTCGACAAAGGAGACAAGGACCGGGCCATAGCGGACTTTACCCAGGCCCTGCGGCTCGACCCCAATTTTGCGGCGGCGTATTACAACCGGGGCCATGCGTATGGCAGAAAAGGGGATATCGACCGGGCCATAGCAGACCTTACCCAGGCCCTGCGGCTCAACCCGAATCTTGCGGCGGCGTATAGGGTACGGGGCAATGCGTATAGCCAAAAAGGGGATTTTACCCGCGCCCGCGCGGACTGGGAGAAGGCGCTACAGCTTGATCCCAATAACGCCAGTGCGCGGAATAATCTTGAAGTCCTGCGGAGTATGGGGTATTGAAAGGAGGGCGCTACGCCGAAGCAATCGTGCAAGCGCTTCGCGCTTGCATAGGAGTTTGCGCCGCCGCAAGGCGGCTTACCGCAAACTCCACCCCGCTTGTCGAGCCTCCTCGCATGGATTGCTTCGCGCCCTCACCGGGCGCTCGCAATGACGTGCAAGCGCTTCGCGCTTGCATAGGAGTTTGCGCCGCCAGCCTAGCGGCTGGCTCAACGCTGACGCGTTGAGCTCCGGAGTTTCGGGGCAAGCGCGGGGCGCTTGCTTATCCCGAAACTCCAAGCCTGCTCCCCGGCGCCGCCTAGCTGCTGGCTTACCGCAAACTCCACCCTCCTTGTAAAGCGGATGACAAGGACAACTCCTAACCCGTTATCTTTCACGCTTAGCGAATAACAAGGATGACTCCTAAGCTATTGGCGTATGTTTGGTGCAGGCTGGCCTGCCGTATGTTTGGTGCAGGCTGGCCTGCCGTATGTTTGGTGCAGGCTGGCCTGCCTGCCTGCCTGGGGTCGTGTGGCCGCCCGAAATGCATTCCGCTTGACGGCTAAAATCAGGCATAGTATACTAATCATCGTATAGAAACCAAAGCAGGCCATTTGCCGGCAGGATGCTGTGTTTTCTAACCGTGGCTTATGCCGCGGCAAGTTCCAAATTCATTTATAATAGGAGACGTACTATGGCAAAGTATCTGGTTGCCCTTGATCAGGGCACAACAAGTTCCCGTTGCATCATTTTTGACAAGCAAGGCAACATTGTTAGCGTTGCGCAGCAGGAATTCACCCAAATTTTCCCCAAGCCGGGATGGGTTGAGCATGATCCGATGGAAATCTGGGGCTCTCAATCGGGCGTCATGGCCGCCGCCATCGCGAAGTCAGGCATCAGCGTGAACGATATAGCGGCGATAGGCATCACGAACCAGCGTGAAACTACGGTTGTATGGGATCGCAAGACGGGGAAACCTGTGTACAACGCTATTGTCTGGCAATGCCGGCGTACAGCGGAGTACTGCGACACCCTCAAGGCAAAGGGTTTTGATAAGAAAATAAAAGACAAAACAGGCCTTGTTGTTGACGCCTATTTCTCCGGGACGAAGGTCCGCTGGATACTGGAAAACGTTCCAGGCGCGCGGGAAAAGGCGGAGAAAGGCGAACTGGTGTTTGGCAACATAGACACATGGCTGGTCTGGCAGCTTACCAAGGGTAAGGTTCACGCTACGGACTACAGCAACGCTTCCCGCACTATGCTGTTCAACATCCACACCCTTCAATGGGACGAGGAAATCCTGAAAGAACTCGGCATCCCCAAATCCATGCTTCCTGAGGCAAAACCCTCAAGCGGCGTATTCGGGGAAACGGAGGTTGACGGCAAGCAGATACCGATAGCGGGCATCGCCGGCGACCAGCAGGCGGCCCTCTTCGGGCAGTGCTGCTTCGAAACCGGTATGGCTAAAAACACGTACGGAACCGGCTGCTTCATCCTGATGAACACGGGAGAGAAAGCGGTGGAGAGCAAGAACGGCCTTCTTACGACGATAGGCTGGGGCTTGAACGGCAAAGTGACGTACGCTTTGGAAGGAAGCGTTTTTGTAGCGGGATCGGCGATACAGTGGCTGCGGGATGGCCTTAAAATTATTGACGACGCGGCTGTCACCGAACACTATTGTAAAAAAGTTCCCGACACAGGCGGCGTGTACGTGGTTCCGGCCTTTGTCGGGCTGGGCGCTCCGTACTGGGATCAGTACGCGCGCGGTACCATAGTCGGGCTTACCCGCGGGACTTCGAAGGCTCACTTTATCCGGGCGACAGTCGAGTCGCTGGCGTACCAGAGCGCGGATGTCATTACGGCGATGGGGCTTGACGCGGGAACCGCCGTCAAGGCTGTTCGCGTGGACGGCGGCGCGTGCGCAAACGACTTCCTTATGCAATTCCAGGCGGATGTTCTTGGAACGGACGTTATCCGTCCCAAGGTCATAGAGACTACCGCGCAGGGCGCGGCCTACCTTGCCGGTCTTGCTGTCGGTTACTACAAGGATCAGGCGGACATCCTACAGAACGTGGCGGTCGATAAAACTTTCAAATCGGCTATGGAAAGTGATGTGCGTAAAAAGCTTCTTGCCGGATGGAAAGAAGCGGTCAACCGTTCCCTCGGTTGGGAAAAAAATAAATAGTTTTAGGAGGATATTATGAATCCATATTTAGCGGAATTTATTGGAACAGGCATTTTGATCTTACTGGGAGACGCCGTTGTAGCAAACGTGATTCTTAACAAGACAAAGGGAAACGGAGGCGGCTGGGTAGTTATCACCATGGGTTGGGCGCTTGCGGTCTTTGTGCCGGCGACCATCTTTGGTCTGGCTTCGGGCGCTCATTTTAACCCGGCGCTTACACTTGCCATCGCGGTGAATGGGGACCTGCCTTGGGCGCAGGTTCCAGGTTACATACTTTGCCAGTTTGCCGGCGCCTTTGTCGGCGCTTTCCTCGTGTGGCTGATGTACAAGAACCACTTCGACGAGACCCCCGATCAGGGAACCCAGTTGGGCGTATTTTCGACAGGGCCGGCGATCCGTGATACGGTATCGAATCTTATCAGCGAGATTATAGGCACCTTCATCCTGGTATTCGCGCTTCTCGCCTGCCAGGCCGATGCGGCAACAAAGGCCGGCAACTTCTATGTATGGGCCGTAATCTGCACAATCGGTATGAGCCTTGGCGGTACGACAGGTTACGCGATCAACCCGGCCCGCGACCTTGGCCCACGTATCGCGCACGCGGTACTCCCGATCAAGGGTAAGGGCAGCTCGGACTGGGGCTATGCGTGGATTCCGGTTATTGGCCCGGTAATCGGCGCCATTCTCGGCGGAATCACGGCGCAGGCGGTAATACCCTTTATCTCTTAAAAATTTCCATAAATGAATCCCTCGCCCCAAACAAATTGCGCGCAAACAGTTTGGGGCGGGGTCCTTTGTATTTTTTGTTAGTTTTTTGTTATAGACTTAGCTGTTAAGATCGCCCATGTACGGGCGTTGTAATATCTCTTTTTAGGTACCACTTTGATTGAAGATGTAATCATTATAGGCGGAGGCGTGTGCGGCTGTTCCCTCTTGTACGAATTAAGCCGCTACAGCATAAAAACCCTGCTTTTGGAAAAAGAAAACGATGTCTCGGATGGAACATCTAAGGCAAACAGCGCGATAGTTCACGCAGGCTATGATCCGGCGCCGGGTACCATGATGGCCCGTTACAACGTTGAGGGTAACACCCTGATGGAACGGCTTTGCGCCGATTTGGACATTATGTACAAAAAAACCGGGTCTTTGGTGGTCGGGTTTGACGATACCGACCGGAAAAGTATAGAAAAATTGTATGTAAAAGGTAATAGAAATGGCGTGCCGGGCCTGCGAATCGTTGAAGGGAAAGAGCTTTTCAAGATGGAAGGCGCATTAAGCCGCGATATTGTATGCGCGCTCTACGCTCCGACGGCGGGCATCGTATCCCCGTGGGAATTTGCCATAGCCCAGGCGGAATGCGCGGTGAAAGGCGGGGCAAGAGTCGAGTTTAACGCGGAAGTTACCGGTATAAAAACTGAAAACGGACATTTTGTTGTCGTTACCGCGAAAGGTGAGTACAAGGCCCGCTTCGTTGTGAACGCGGCGGGCGTTAATTCAGATATAATCAGCGGTATGGCGGGCGAAAAGTTTTTTACGATTCAGCCTAAACGGGGGGAGTACTACATCCTTGACACCACGGAAGCCAAACTGGTCAACATGGTAATCTTTCCGTGCCCCTCAAAACTTGGCAAAGGCGTACTTGTATCGCCGACCGTACACGGCAACATAATCGTGGGGCCGGACAGCACGGATTGTCCCCGCGAAGCGACCGAAAGTACGGTGTCCGGGCTTGAATATGTAGCAAAAAACGCGCTCCGTTGCGTGCCTTCCGTGAACCTGCGCGCGTCCATCAGGAATTTTTCGGGCGTGCGCGCGGACGCGGGGCTTGAAGACTTTATCGTGGGCGAATCGAAGCGGACGCCGGGCTTCTTCAACATTGCCGGCATAAAGTCTCCGGGCCTGACCGCTTCCCCCGCCATTGCCAGGGATGTGGCCGGTATGCTTCTTGACAAGGGGCTCGATTCCACGCCGAATCCTGACTTTGTGACGGAACGAAAGGTTACGCGCTTCAAGTACCTGAGCGATGACGAAAAGAGGGAAGCGATAGCGCGGAATCCTCTGTACGGCACAATAGTATGCCGGTGCGAGACTGTGACAGAGGGTGAAATTGTTGACGCTTTGAACCGTCCCTTGCCGCCGCGCTCACTGGACGCGGTCAAACGCCGCTGTACTACCGGCATGGGGCGCTGTCAGGGTGGTTTCTGCGGCCCCCGTGTGATGGCGCTCATCGCCAAATACGGGAATACCAGCGAGACGGATATTCCGCTGGATAGGGAGGGTATGTACATCGTTACGGGAAGAACAAAGGGGAAGCGGGTAAGCCTATGAAAGATAAATACGATGTCATTGTGGTAGGCGGCGGCCCCGCCGGCCTTGCCGCCGCCGTATCGGCGGCGGAACAGGGCGCAAAAAGCGTGCTTGTACTCGAACGGAACGATACGCTTGGCGGGATACTTAACCAATGCATTCATAACGGATTCGGGCTGCATCATTTTAAGGAAGAGATGACCGGGCCTGAGTATGCGGCGAAGTTCATTGAACAACTTCCCCGATACCCCGCCATTGAAGTTCTAACCGGGGCCATGGTGCTGGACATATCCGCTGAACGGGTTGTCAGCGCGATTCACGCGGAAAACGGCTACATCCGGCTTGCGGCCAACGCGGTTGTGCTGTCGATGGGATGCCGCGAACGCACACGGGGGGCGATCGGCATACCGGGCACACGGCCCGCCGGCATATTTACGGCAGGCGCGGCCCAACTGTACATGAACATTGAAGGTTTTACCGTTGGCAAAAGGATCGTGATTCTGGGATCGGGCGACATAGGGCTGATCATGGCGCGGCGCTTGACTCTTGAAGGGGCAAAGGTCCTTGGCGTGTACGAAGTGCTGCCGTACTCGTCCGGCCTTACCCGTAACATTGTCCAATGTCTTGAAGATTACGGTATACCGCTCCACCTTTCACACACGATAACAGACATACGCGGCGGCAAACGGGTGGAACAGATCGTTATTCAGAAGGTGGATGAGCAGCGTAAACCTATTCCCGGTACCGAACAGATAGTTGACTGCGATACCTTGCTGCTGTCCGTGGGCCTGATCCCGGAAAATGAGCTTTCCCGCCAGGCGGGGCTCGAAATCAGCACGCGCACGAACGGGCCTGTGGTATACGAAAATATGGAAACGAGCGTTCCCGGTATTTTTGCCTGCGGAAACGTTGCCCACGTACATGATCTTGTAGACTTTGTTACGGCGGAAAGCATACGCGCTGGAGCTGCCGCCGCAAAGTATCTGTACAAAAGCCGCGAAAAGTTTATACAGGTACAGAACGGAGACGGCGTGGGGTACACGGTACCCCAACGGATACGTGTTGAGAATGTTGACAAGAATATTGACATATTCTTTCGCGCCACAGCCGTTTACAAAAATTCAAAGATCGAGGTGAAGAGCGGGGATACCCTGATCGCGTCCTTCAAACGGGAACACCTTGCGCCCGGTGAAATGGAAAAGATCACCGTCCCTAAATCTTTTTTTGACAAAGTTGGAAATGCCGCCGTTGTTGTGTCCGTAAGCGGCGAAAAGTTGAGCGGCTCCGCTATAAAATTCCGCGTAAAGCGCCCCGACGGGGTAACGGAACTTGTTTGTATAGTATGTCCCAAGGGCTGCCGTCTACAGGTTGACGAGAACAGGGATTTTACCGTAACGGGAAACAACTGTGAGCGCGGGGCGGAGTACGGCAAACAGGAAATCAGCAACCCCACGCGGGTCATCACCTCCACGGTATGCGTCGCGGGCGGGGCGATCTCCCGTATGCCGGTAAAGACGGACAAAAACATCCCCAAGCCTAAAATTTTTGAAGCGATGCTGCTGCTTGACGAGCTTGAGGTAAAAACTCCGTTCAAAGCGGGGGATGTGGTTGTTTCTGACATTTGCGGCACGGGCGCGAACTTTATTTCGACACGCGGTTTGTGATTCACAAATTTGTGAATCAAACTTTGTGTATATTATTTTTTACAGGAGATTTTTATGAAAAAACTGATCAATGATCCGTCAAAGGTGGTTGTTGAGTCGCTGAAAGGCATGGAAGCCGCTCATGGCGGCATCATCAAAGTTCATTACGAGCCGGCCTTCATTACCCGCAAGGAGCCTACCCGCAAGGGCAAGGTGGCCGTCATTTCCGGGGGCGGCAGCGGGCATGAGCCGATGCACGGCGGCTTTGTGGGGCTTGGTATGCTTGACGCGGCCTGCCCGGGCGAGGTGTTTACATCGCCCACGCCTGACCAGATGGAAGCCGCGACAAAGGCGGTTGACGCCGACGCCGGCGTTATCCATCTTGTGAAGAACTATACCGGCGATATTATGAACTTCCAGATGGCCGCGGATATCTGCGCCGCGGACGGTATCAAGGTCCAGGCAATCGTTATCGCGGACGATGTCGCCGTGGAAGACAGCCTTTACACGGCGGGCCGCCGGGGCGTGGGCAGCACGGTTCTTACCGAAAAGATCATAGGCGCCTCCGCGGAAAGGGGCGACCCGCTTGAAACTGTGATAAAGTATGCCAACTATTGCAAGGATTTTGGCCGTAGCATGGGTATCGCGTTGACCTCATGTACGCTGCCCGCCGTTGGTAAACCGATTTTTGAGATTGGTGATGACGAAATTGAGCTTGGTGTAGGCATACACGGCGAGCCGGGCCGCGAAAGGATCAAAATCAAGGCCGCCTGCGAGCTTGCCGCGATGCTGTTTGAACCGGTTGTCCAGGATTTGGCGCTGAAACAGGGGGAAGAAATAATCCTGTTTGTCAACGGTATGGGCGGTACTCCGCTTATCGAACTGTACGTGCTTTACAACGCGGCGTTTGAGCTTGCGAAGAAGAA
>JAIRMP010000238.1 GCA_031258615.1 Spirochaetaceae bacterium
GTCAGCAGGAGGCTCTTCCCAAAACGGCGCGGACGGCTTAGAAAGTAGGGGGCCGGTTCGCTCACAAGCCTCCATACATACTCCGTCTTGTCAACATAGACGCAGCCAAAATTCCTTAGTTTTTCAAAATCCTGTATGCCTATTGGCATCTTGCGCGGAGTGGTTTTAGGTTCCATTCTTTCAGCATAGATGAAAAAGCCTTTTTGTCATACCGGCGCAAACTCCACCCTGCTAACAAAGCCACTCTCCAGTAGTGGGGGTAGCGGAAAAGCCGAAGGCTTTGTAGCGAGGGGGAGCAGCGTTGGGCAAGCCCCCATACCGTGCGGGGAGGCGGAATGTTACGAGCCGGCGCTCCCCCTTCTTAGTGAAGAGTGAAATCACTATTCACTATTAACCCGCCTGCCTGGCCTGCTTTAGCCTTTCTCTTTCAGCAGCGCGTCGTTGTTAAGTACCTTGAATGAAACACTCTTGGGGAACAGAGCGTCCCTGACAACAATACCCTCTTTATCGAGTCCGCTGGGGTATTTGCCTTTTGCCTTTTCCAGCAAATCTTCCAGGGTGTAGGCAAAGCTGTCTCCCCGTTCCTCCAATGGGACAACAGGCAACCCCATAGAAGCGCAAATTTCAAGCAGCCTGTCGTAAGGCACATAGACGCCGGAATCCCAGTCCTGAATGTCGAATACATACCACTCAGGGGCGGGGAGCCTCAGCCTGTTTTTTTGTATTCCGGGGCCGCATATTTCCCCGATAATAACAATGTTTTTCCCATACTTCGCAAATTTTTCTTTAAGGCCGTAACGGTAAACCGGCGTCCAGTACAGGGCGTCCGCTTCGTCTTTAATTTCCTTGTTGCGGCTGCAACACCCGATCTTTCCGTCGATGTAGTATGCGGTACCCGAAGCGCCGTCCATTTTTGTGGTGATGTAGTAGGGTTTCCCACGAAGCGCGTCGAGCAGTTCCATGGCCGACTGTATACGTATCTCGTCGGACGGGGGGATTCCATAGGGCCGTCCTCCGATGATGGTTCCGCCGGCATTTGCCGTTTCAGGAATATACCATTTTTTTACGTTGAGTTTCTCCGTTACATCATCGCCTTCGCTGAAACCCGCAAGCTCCGGAAACATAGAGAGGGACAGGAACAGTCCCTGCGAAAGCTGACCGCGCATCTTTACCGTGCGTATGCGAAAACCCAGTCCGTTATACGGACTTTCGCGGTACGAGGACGCGCGCAAAAATTCGTAACGCGGGTCCAGCGGAAGGAAGCTGTCCACCTCGAAGTATACGCCCAGCTCTCCTTCTTTGAACTCACCTTTCTTGACAACGCACTGCCAGCCCATAATATGAGCCGTCTCAAGAAAATCAGAATCGGGGATCACCGTTATGGCTTTAACCCGTTGAATCGTAACCAATGCGCGCATAACATACTCCTGTTTTAGCCGCAACCCTGGCAGACTATTTTTTACGTTTTTCCGTAAAGTCTTTGATCAACTGCTCACTCAAGCTTTGCGGGACTTTGCCGTATTTCAGGAATTCCATCGTAAACTCCGCCTTTCCCTGAGTCATGGAGCGAAGGTCTGTGGAGTAGCCGAACATCGCGCTTAACGGGACTTCCGCCTCGACGCGGGAGAACGCCCCGTCCTCGCTGGAGGCGTTGATGATACCGCGGCGCTGGTTAAGGCTGGCGAATATATTGCCCTGGAATTCCGTCGGCCCTTCGACAGCAACCTTCATAATCGGCTCAAGGATACAGGGCTTTGCCTTGTTGTAGCCCTCGCGGAACGCCCCGATCGCCGCCTGCTGGAACGCGATATCGCTAGAATCTACCGGGTGGGACTGGCCGTCGTTGATGCAGCAGCGTATGTTCACAATGGGGAACCCGATCAGGCTGCCCTTCTGTATCGCCTGGCGGAAGCCCTTGTCGCAGCTTGGCACGAACTCCGTAGGTATCGTTCCGCCCTTGATACTGTCAACAAACTCGTAATCGCCGTCCGGGTACGGCTCCATGTAGCCCGCCACGCGCCCGTACTGACCCGCGCCGCCAGTCTGCTTCTTGTGGGTGTAGTTGAACTCCGACCGCGCCGTGATAGTCTCGCGGTACGCCACCTGCGGCATACCGGTTTCCACCTCGCACTTGTACTCACGGCGCATACGTTCGATATACACATCAAGGTGAAGCTCCCCCATCCCTTTGATGATAGTCTGGTTTGATTCAGGGTCAACGAAGGTCTGAAAGGTGGGGTCTTCCCGCGTGAAGCGGCCAAGCGCCTTTGCCATCTGGTCGGAGGATTTCTTGTCTTTCGCCGTAATCGCCAGCGAGATCACGGGCTCCGGCACGAACATGGAACTCATCGCGTAGTTGAGCCCGCCGCCGCAGAACGTGTCGCCGGACGCGCACTCTATGCCGAATAGCGCCACGATGTCCCCCTGGGAACCCTCGTTGATGTCCTCCATGTGGTCGCTGTGCATACGGACGAGGCGTCCCACCTTGAACCTGCGCCGCGCGCGCGTGTTCATCAACTCATCGCCTTTTTTCAGCGACCCCTGGTATACGCGGACGTATGTAAGCTGACCGTACTGCCCGTCCTCCAGCTTGAAACCCAGCGCGACTATCGGCGCGTTCCCGCTGTGCGAAAGCTCAACCTGCGCCTCGTTGTTATCCAGGTCCAGCGCATAGTTTTTTATCTCGGAAGGGTCCGGCAGGTAGTTGTTGACACCGTCCAGCAGGCTCTGAATCCCCTTATTTTTGTACGCCGAGCCCATCATCACCGGCACGAACTGTTCCCGCAGCGTACCGGCGCGTATCGCGCGGTGTATGATTTCTTCCGGAATCTCCGCGCCTTCGATGTACTTTTCCGCAAGCTCATCGTCAAAAAGGGATACCGCGTCGATAAGCTCCTCACGCCGTTTTTCCGCGTCAGCCTTTAGGTGGGCAGGGATGTCCGCGCAGCGGACCTTTTCGCCGGAGTCACCGTCAAAGTAGACAGCCTTCATGGAAACAAGATCGACAACGCCGTCAAGTTTATCTTCCAGACCGATAGGAATCTGGATGGGAGCGGCGTTCAGGTTAAGTTTTTCGCGCAGCTGCAAACAGACCTTAAACGGGTTCGCGCCCGTGCGGTCGCATTTGTTTATGAACGCGATACGCGGGACATGGTAACGTTTAAGCTGCCTGTCAACAGTAATGGACTGTGACTGAACGCCGCCCACCGCGCAAAGCACCAGGATAGCGCCGTCCAGAACCCGTAGCGACCGTTCAACCTCAATCGTAAAGTCGACATGGCCGGGCGTATCTATCAAATTGATTGTATGTTCTTTCCAAGTAACCTGCGTCGCGGCGCTTTGAATAGTAATCCCGCGCTCCCGTTCCAACTCCATGTGATCCATCGTAGCCCCCACGCCGTCCTTCCCGCGGACTTCGTGTATTGCGTGAATCTTATCACAATAAAACAGGATACGCTCGCTTAAGGTCGTTTTGCCCGAATCAATATGCGCGCTTATCCCGATATTCCGCATCTTTTTAATATCGATGCCCATCAAAAACACTCCTAAACATTAAAATATGGCTTCCCCCTCAGCACAACGGCCCACCGCGGACAAAAAGGGCCCGGCGGTCTCTAACCCGGCCTAAAATTTTAGCGAAAATCGCGGGGAATTTTAAGTTTCCAACAACTCTTGTGTAAATTTGGCAAGAATCCAGGCAAATTGCAAGGGGGGGCGCCGGCAGCCATGAACAGTCTAAACTTGACCCACAAATTTCGACCCATACCTGTTTTGGACAGACTTTCCCTACGGCTTGTTCATGGTTTCTGGCAAAATGGACAACCGCTTCGCGGTTGTCTCCGGAGTTTGCGGCACAAGCCGCGAAGCGGCTTGCCGCTGTGTGGTTGTGCCGGTGGCACAACCCACACGCGGGTCGATGGCCTCAGCCGCCGCCTGGCGGCTGGCTTACCGCAAACTCCTACCGTTGTTACGTGGCTTAGCGAGTGGGCTAACCCGCCTGCCTGCCTACGGCGCAGGCTGTCCTGCCCGGTTATCCGGGTTCAATACCGGCGGGGAAGAGAAAAAAACCGGCCCGGATACTTGTATACCGGTACTGGGGTCTGACCCTAGTCTCCTCCCCGCCCATAAAACAAGCCGCGAAACG
>JAIRMP010000268.1 GCA_031258615.1 Spirochaetaceae bacterium
GGCAGCCGTATTCAAGGGGGTGAGCGTTCAGTGGGTACGGGCAGCCGTATTCAAGGGGGTGAGCGTTCAGTGGGTACGGGCAGCCGTATTCAAGGGGGTGAGCGTTCAGTGGGTACGGAGATCCGCGTTCAGCAAGGGCGGTAACAGCTTTAGGTGAGGGCGGGTAATCGCATATTTATATAATACGGCAATTTGCCGCATATTTAATTTATTATTTTTATATTTAGGAGAAGTTAATGAGAAAACTTGAGGAAATTGAGAAGGATTTGGAGCAGGCTAGGGAAGAGCTTTCCAACCTGAAGGGCGCGCCTGCCGAGGTTTACAGCCGGATAGTGGGTTACTACCGGTCGGTTCGTAATTGGAACAAGGGCAAGCGCGAAGAGTACAGTGACCGTCGTCTCTACGACATGGAAACTTCGGCGGCGCATATTGAAGGAGCAGCGGCCGGCATCGCAAACGAGTCTGCCGCGGCCAACGCGCCCGTGTCCGTAAAAGAAATATTTGAAAAAGTGAAACCGTTTAAGTCGTCCGCACAGCATATTTTGCTGTTCGTGCGGCCCGGATGTCCGGCTTGCCCAGGCGCAAAGGCCGCTGCCGGGAAGCTTGGTATACCTGTTGACACGATCGATGCGGCGAGTGAGGACGGCCTTGCGGAGGCGACGCGCAGAAATGTCATGTCAACCCCTACCGCCATACTCCTTAACGAGCATGGCGAGGAGTTAAGCCGCGCCCGCGGCAGCGCGGACATCGCCTCTTTAAGCCGTTTTGTGCCTGACACAGGGGAGTTTTCCGAGTACAAAAACGCCGCTTCTATGTAATACACAGCAATTTCATACCCTATGCCGTTCCCGCTTCGCCGGGTCCGGCGGCGGCTTGGTGAAAACAATTAAAAAACCTTGCAGAACTAACATGACCTTTCGGTCATGTTAGTTTTTCATTAGCAGTGGAGTCTGCTCCCCTTCCGCAAACTTGTTTGCGACTCTGCGGCGGTACGAATTTGTAACGCCAACAAAAAATGACAGTATCCTGCTATCCTGTACCGCGTGTACTGCGCCACTGCCAATGCATGGAAATCCTCAAGGCGGGCGCGGAGCGTTGATAAAGTACCCGGGTACGATATATAATTTTACAAGGTTTGAGCAGACGTATTGCGGCGTGGTAGAAGGAAATTCGTTATGTCCTTAAAAGTTAAATTTCCCATAGGGGTAAAACTTGTAGTAATAATTACGGCGCTGTTTTTCCTGTCGCTTGGCCTCATAACCCTGCTTGTCGCGCTGTTTGTAAGCGCCGATGTGGAAAGTACCGCGCGCGCCAACAACATCAACATTGACAAGATGTCCGCACTAATGACGGAAGACAAATTATCGTTAATAAAATCAAACAGCATGGTGCTGCTTGAAAACATTTCCATGGTTACCGCCGGCAGCGAAGGCTTAGACCCTTCCACGGTAACGCGGATGAAAAATCTGTTTTTCTCGCAGAACCCGGACATAGCTGTAATAGTAAACCGCGGTCAGGCGGAAATCATCGATCAGTCATTTACAAACATAGTAAACGATCGCTTTTTTTTATCAAACGCGCTGTCGGCATCCATGCTTGACGAATTCATAGAATCGAACTTTCAGGTATTAAACCGTTCACTGATAGGCGAAACTATAGTAATAAACGCGGCGCCTTTTTTCAATGGAATACCGCTGCTCGCGATGAGCTTCCCGATGCAGGGTTTCAGCAGCCTCTTGGTTTTATTTTCATCCGAGTCGATTACGGATTCGTTTGGCACAGGCGCCAATTCAACCTTTATTGTGAATTACTTTGGCGACATACTGGTTCATCCGAATCAGGAACTTGTCCGCAGCGCCCAAAATCTTTTGCAAAACCCTTTTATATCAGAGTGTATTGCGAATCCAAATACAGCGCTCGAAAAGCGTTTTAAGGACGAGACGGGGCACGGTTACTTTGGTGCATCGCAAAGACTATCACTTGCAAACATAATTGTCGTCTCGTTTATTAGCACGGATACTGTGTTTGAAGGGATCAATTTAACCACAAGGCGCAATATTTATGGATCGCTTGGCGTCTGGTTTCTGGCCGTGATGTTTATCTGGTTTTTTTCAAAAAGCATCAGCCGTCCGCTGGAAAAACTAAAGGCGGCGGCGGAACAGATAGAGGCGGGCTACTACAACATAGACTTAAAAACAAAGAGTATGGATGAGGCGGGCGTGTTGACAAAAAGTGTTCAGAGCATGAGCCATGTGCTGCGGAACTTTGAGGTATTTACAAACAAACAACTTGCCCGCCTGGCGAGGGAAGGAAAGCTGACAATGGGCGGAGCTGCCCGTGACGCGACAATTTTTTTTTCGGACATACGCTCATTCACCGCGATGTCGGAGAAACTTTCACCAGCCGAAGTGGTAAAATTCTTGAACGATTATATGGACTGCATGGTTTCATGTGTAATTCTCACAGGCGGAGTCATCGATAAATTCATAGGAGACGCGATCATGGCGCATTGGGGGGCGCTGAAAAGTTCAGGGAATGCGAAGGCGGACGCCGTTTGCGGCATTCGCACCGCATTGATGATGCGCGCAAGCCTGTACTGTTTCAATAGATCGAGAGACGGCGTACAGAATCCAATCATCAAGATAGGATGCGGCCTCAACAGCGGCAGAGTCGTTGCAGGGCAAATCGGATCGGACGAGCGGGTCGTGTTTACCGTGATAGGGGAGGCCGTCAGTTTTGCCGACCGCACCGAGACCTTCAACAAACCATTCGGTACAGAAATACTGATCACGGAGCATACGTGGCGCCTGGTAAAAGAGGATATCATAGCCGAGGAGATGGGCAGGGTTACCGAGGGCGGCAAGGGTGTAAAAATATTTGCCGTAATCAACATCAAGGACGGCCCTGAAGCGGACAGCCTGCTTGAAGACCTGAAAAAAATACCCAAAACCGATCCCGCGCTGTGCAAAAAATGTGTGGGACCGGGAGGTCCGCATAACATTGATGAACTGCGGGCTCTGCTTGGAATACCTAAGCCGGATTTGAGCAATTTGAATCTTGATGAAGAAGAAAAAAAATACAGCGTAGCCTCATAAAGGACAGGCTCCGGCTGCTGTAAATGGTTAAAGTATGAAGAAACGGAATAATGAACGCGGCGGTAAGCCAAGGAAAACAATGGATATACTCGTTACAGTTTTCTGCATAGGCGGGGCCGCGTTTGCTTTTTTTCTGTTCTGGCGCGATCTGAACAAGACCCTTACCAAGCAAAACGAAGCGCCTATAGCCATTATCAGTTTTAAGCAAAAGACGGCGCAGCGGCGTTTTGGTGACAGAACCATCTGGGATCTGTTAAAACGGGATTCGCCTATCTATTCCAACGATGTAATACATACGGCCGATCTCGCGGAGGCGACGATTTTCTTTTCCAGCGATGAGGCATCTGTTGACATGGGCGAGAATAGTCAGATACAGGTATTCGATACTGAAAAAGGCAAGCGTATTGAATTATTTTCCGGAGCGGTCAGTGTCAACACCGGGTTGAAGGGCGCAAAACTTGTGCTTGTTTCTTCAGGTACCGAAATTGATATGGAGGAGGGTACGATTGTAAGCGCCGTCTCATCCGCTGCCGGTAACGGAGACGGGATGCAGATCGTTAAAGGTTCGGCAAACATAATTACGGCGGACGGTATCGTTGCAGCCGGCGCCGGAGACGCCCTTGCGTTGAGCGCGGAGGGACGGGCGATTGTTTCCGCTTCGGTAAGCCTTTTAATGCCGGCCCCTTCCGCCTGCTACGTCACAAACAATGGCGGCGATGCTTCTGTAGTTTTTTCATGGAACACATTGAATTTCAGTGCTGACGATTTTGTTCAATTTCAGATTTCGTCCGACCAGCGCTTTTCGACCGTGATTGAATCGGTTCACATCCGTAATTCAAGCACACAAACGATCAACCTTACGCCCGGAACTTACTGGTGGCGCGCGTTCCCGGTCAACCCGGATACGCCGTCAAGCGTACCCGAATTGACAGCCGCCAACAAATTCTCGATAGTTTCCATCAAAGCGCCCGAAACGATCAGCCCCGCCGCAAACAGCGTGATAACTTACCAGAGTGCGCCGCCTTCCGTACATTTCCAGTGGTCATCAGGCGATAACCCGGAGATACGGGATTATATGCTACAGGCTGCCGGCAACCCCCAGATGCAGAATCCCGCAATCCTAACGCAGGTACGCGGCGATTCGTTTTCATCCGGTGAACTGGGTGAGGGGACTTGGTACTGGCAGGTGAGGCCCATCATCCCGGAAAGCTGGGAAACGCCGCTGTCGGTTCAGGCAGTTTCAGACCTTTCCGTATTCACGATACGGCAGACGTACGACGCCCTCACCGCTCCCGTGCCCAACTTGCCGCTGGACGCGGCTTTTGTAAACATAGGCGAGAATGCGGAAAGCATACTGTTTTCATGGAAAAATGAGGACAAAGCGGCAAGTTATACGCTGGAAATAGCGGACAACCTCGATTTTAATGACCCGCTGCTGATCAGAACTGTCACACAAAACAGGTATATGCTTAACCCGCGTGAAACAACAATAAAGAACGGCGTCAACTTTTGGAGGGTAAGCTATATTGACGGCGGAGGCGTAGGGTCCCCGCCTTCCGCGGTACGTTATTTTGAGGCTACCGAAACGACATTGGTTTTTGAAAGCGTATTTCCGCCTGACAACTACAACGTGTTGGATATAAACTTCGGCGAACTGCGATTCCAGTGGCAAAGTAACCAGCAAACACCATCGGCCTTTCGGTTTGCCAGGAATAGGGATTTTTCGTCAATTTTAATTGACGAAACCACAGCGAATACATTTTTTCAGGCGGGCCGCAGGCTTGGCAGGCTCACGGAAGGCACTTACTTTTGGAAGGTTGCAAACTCATACAACGGAAACCCTGTAGAAACATCCGTCCACAGCCTCACCGTACAGGCTACAAACCGCGTTGTCCTTGAAGCTCCGCCGTCAGGCGCGGATATTGATGGTCTAACCGCGCTCCGCAGGCAGGCAGAACTCCGCTGGTCGTCCGCCGCGCCGCTGACGGCCTCCCGCCTTAGGGTATACCGCGCCGGGGTAGCGGTGTTTGAACTTGAGAATCCGGGAAGGATAGTAACGCTGCCGTCCCTTGCGGAAGGCGCGTACACATGGACCGTACAGGCCGAAACAACAGGCGGCTTCGACATAAGCCCGGAGATTCCCTACAGTTTCCGCGTAATGCCAATCCCGCTCTTGCCCGCGGCAAACGGCCTTCTGCCGCCGTCAGGTCAAAGTTTTGGCCCGGACGATCTGCGCAGAAACCGGAGCATCAGCTTTGAATGGAACCCTGTCACGGGCGCGAACAGGTATATTTTTAGGCTGTACCGCGAAGGTGAGCCGTCCCGCCCCATAGTCAGCCCCGCCCCGTTAAGCAGCCCATCCTACACCATCTCCGACCTTACCCTGCTTGACGTAGGCGGCATGGTTTGGCAGGTGGAGGCGGTTTTTGTGTCGCCCGCCGGCGCGATAGAACAGCGCGGCAGACCTGCCGAAAGCCGCTTTTCAATAGACATAAGCGTACCATCAGCCCCAAGACTGCGCGACGAAGAGACTTACGGAAGGTAACGAAATCCGGGCGCATAGAGTTTGCGGAGAAAGCGCTCAACGCGCCGCCACACAGCGGCAAGCCGCTATATGGCACGTACTGATACCGCGTACGCCGCCGGTGTCTGGCGGCCCCGCGTTCTTACAGGTATTTCTGCCGGAGCTCGTCAAATGGGATGGAGCCGCTTAAATCGCCGATCCGGATTTTTCCGCCCAGCACATTGAAAAAGAAGGATGCGATTTTCGGTACCGTCAGGTCTTCGCTTGCGCCGTCGGCTTTTTGCAGGGAATAGGTCTTGAGTATTTGGGAGTCAAGGCTCGCGGAGATTAACAGGAAATGATTTTCTAGGTCCTTCATGTTAAGCAGATCGCTTACCAGCACGCGGCCGGCGACAGAATAACTGTGAAGCAGTATTTTGGCGTCGTTCGCGTCAACCAAAACTGTCCTCTGCATATCAGTTTCCATATCAAGGCGTATCTTGCCGGTGTTCGGCTTTTCCGCCTCGCCCTTGTACAGTGAACCGAGATCGGCCAGCGTGATGTTGTAGAATTCCGTGCCGGGGAGGGCCGCCATCGGTTCCGCGGAAAACGCGGTGGGGTACAGCAGGTAGTTTATCCCGCCGGCGTTCACCTCCGGCGCGTTGAAAGTTCCGGTAATCACGTTATGGAGGGTGAGCTTTTTTGAGGCAAAACAACCGCCAAGAATTACACCGTTTTCAACCTGAATTTCATTGGCAAAGATGCTGCCGGCGACAAAACAATTCTTCAATTTTACGCTGCCGGCGGTTATGTCAGAACCGTATATGCACCGCCCCTTGATCAACAGGGATACGATACTTCCGCTGGAAGCTACGGCCTTCCTGAAAAACACGGTTTTTTCCGCGTCATTTTTGATATGCAGCTCATTGTGGGCGTAAACGGCGCAGAGAAATTCGGCGGGGCCTGAGTCGATAATTAAATTGCGCGCGTACACAGGCCCCTCTACCCTGACGTTTTCCTGTACATTCACATCCCGCTCAAGCTCGCCTGAGGTTTTTGGCAGGATCGCGCTTCTTACGAGGTTGTCCCTTAAACCGACAATAGATTCGCCGACACGGATTTCATTCATTTCTTTCATTGTACCGCTCCTTTGATTGCGGATATTGAAGATACGGAAAGGGAACTGTTCTGCCAAAGTTCCATTAACGTACTGTATATACGGTTATCCTTTTCTCCGGTATTTTCGCTGAACATGGTCTCCGCAATAGTCTTGAATTCCCTGTCCAGAGTTGTCTTTTCCTGTTCCGGCAAGGCTGACCACCCCGATTCGGCGGCGGCAAAGCGGCGGTTTACCGCTCCGGCGGCAAGCTCTCGTTGAGAAAGAGGCATGGCTTCCGGCATATAGCAGTCCTCCACGGACCCGCCGCTTTCCGGGTTTTCACCGCTCGTCCATACTACGGGAACATACTGAGTCACCTTGCCGGCTGCCGGTTCATTGAACATGAACGAGCCTACCAGCGCGTCCATGGTTCTCTCCTGATTGATGTAGTTTTGCAGGGTTTCAAGGACATCGCGGGCCAGCCGGTTGACACGTGAAACCGTCATCATAGATCTTGATGAGGATTCCTCCTCTATACCAAGAAGATTCTTTGCCGATATGTTTGCGCCTGTCTCCACGAGCAACTTTTTCTGAACATTCTGCGAAAGGTTAAACGAATTCTTGTCCAGCGCATAGATACGCTTATGACATTCGTCGTCCAGGTCCCGAAAAATGGCAAGATACCTGGAGCTTATACGGTTGTAGTCCGTTTCAAGGGTTCTCTTCTGCTCGGACACCGCCTTACCCTGCTCCTCGATCAGACCGAATCCGGCCTTAATCGCGCTGTCCAGCGCCTGAAGCTGCTGGGATAGTTCCATTCTGATCGTTCCGAAAAAACCATTTATGAGGGACTGGGAGACATCTTTGGCAGTCTGCTGTATGGCGGCGCACTGGGCGGCGTTCATCGCCACCACCGATCCGGTCAACACGTCCAGAGACCTGTTGCAGTGCGTCACGCTGTTGTCAAAACTGTCCGTTTCAACGTCCACCGTAATGTCGACCGACACATTTCCGGAGTATGGAACATGCAGAGTACCGCCGTTCTGACTTGCCGGATAACTTACGCTTGTAGAGCCGCTTACCTGTATTGAATCATAAAAATGCTGCCTGTAGCTCATCTGCCGTTCCCCCCCCCCCCCCCCATAACGAGCCAGTCATCACTATCAAACATGCGTAGAAGCTCGTTTGTCGTCCGTTCGTCCAGCGATTCCTTTTCTGCCAGGGACAGTAATTCCTTTTTCAGCGTTTTCTTCTCTTCCGGCTGAACAGGCGCCCAGGCGAGACTCCTCTCCGCGTCGCTTATTGCGGAAACAAGCGCCGCGCCGGTGGGAAGCAGATCGGACTGTACCGTATATACGCTGTCTATATACTGATCCCGGTGGAGGGAACTCTCGCCTGAAAAAAAGACTGCCGGCAGAAATGTATCATGGTGCGTCCCCCGTTCTTTTTTTAACAGAATAGCGCTCACCTTTTCCGTGTAAGAGTCGTCCTGGCTCACCTGGGTGGAGAGGGTTTGCAGCGTTGTTTTTGTCTTTTGCTTCAATTTGCCGCCGAGCGCAATTTCCGAAACTGAAGTAATATCGTTTGCGGCGCAGATCATCGTGGCGCCGTTATCCTTGAGCTTGTCAAAAAGAAAAGACTTCTTGATTTCCGCCAGTTTCATTGCCGGACGATCCAGTTCCTGTACCCGTATTTCAAGCGCCTTGTTCAGCGAGGCAAACAGTTTTGTGTAGCGGCGGGCAATCATCTGGTAATCCGCTTCCATCTGGCGCTTTACGTTGTCGAGTGCCTTGCTTAGTTGCACAAGCGTCATCTCTTTGGATGTCATCTCGGTGTACGCCGCCACCGCCTTCTGGCTTATCTGCGATTTTACCAGCGTATAAAAGCCTTTGTCGACATTTTCGCAGATCGTTCTTGAGGCGGCCTTTTCGCTTGCGATTACGGCGGCTTCCATAGTGGCTACGGCGGCGGTTACCCCGTTGACATGACCCTTGACAGAATCAACCGTCCGGGCCATAGGCGTCGTATCTACTGTAAAATGAAGGTTAGCGTCTGCCATGATTAACTATCCTCTTCCGTTTCGTGCGCTGGACCGGTGTCATTCTCCGCGGACGCGGTGTCCGTGTTCACCGTCCCGCCGATCAAATCGATCGTAAAATCATCGTACATACGCTGTTCAATGCTTGGTTCCGGCGGCAATTCGGCATACTTGGCCACATAGGGGCTGACGGAGATAAGTTTTTTTCGCCTGGGCTCCAGTTCCTGCAAACCCTAGCTTGCTTTGGCGAAATCCCTCGGTTCGGTATCCCGCAGGGTTGCCTCGTAATATGGGATGTACCCGAACTGGGCGGCCTTTTCGTCTATGTTTTCCTTCAGCCTGTCCATGTAATCACTGAATTCTTCCTGTTTTTGCTGGAAAGCGGCGGCCTGGACCTCAAACCCGGCGATAACCTCAGCATCTTTCTGCTGCTGCTGAACCTCGGCATCTTCCAGTGAATGTGTCTTGTTCATCGCGTTTTGGGTTTCCTGTAACGCCTTGTAGGTATTCAATGACCGCACATAATCGGCATAGCTCTCCCGCATACGGTTGATAAGTTCCGCGGCCTCGGCGCGGTTTCGTCCGTAAAAGTCTTCCGTGTCTCTGTGCCACTGGTTGAGGTAGTCGATCTTCTGGTCCTTGATGTTGTTGTAAATTCTCAGCCGCTCAACGCGGTTTTCGGCCATAAGATTCTGTATGACCGGCGCCAGCACTTCTTCCTGTATCTGATGCATACCAAACGGCATCGATGTACGTGAACCGTCTTCGGCAACCCACGCGGTAGAAAAAATGTCGTATTTGATTCGGGAACTCGATTTAAGGTTGAACGGGGTGTAATCGTCAACAGAATCCTGGTAATCGAAACTTGCGGAACGGATACGGGCGATTTCCTCCGCTTCCAGGGCGGGGGAATAGTGGTTGAAGGCCGATTTCAGTACGGTGGACAGGATCATGTTTCCGTAATCGACAATTTCCGAACTCCCGGCCATCTTAGTCCTGCTCAGGATGTGAACCGATTCGGCAAGCCGTTTGATCAGCTTTTTGTAATACTCTATCTGATTCTCGTTTGTGCTTTTTTCAAACGAATTCCGCATATCGTTAAGCGAATAGAAGGCGTCTATCTTTTCCTTAAAGCCGTCAATGTTAAAAACAGGGACAACGGGTTTGTCCCCCGGATCGTCAGTACCGTACTCTTTGATAAATTTGATGTTTTCGCTTTCCGGCATAATGACAGGCAGCGAAAGATTTACCGTGTCGCTGTCGGAGAGCAGGTAGCGGATGTTGCGTACTTGCCGGTCAATGTTCCCCATATAATCGTACATCGTGATGTTTTGGATCGATGTGGAATAGTCGGAAGTGTCGATCTGCTCGGATGAACCGGCGCCCTCCACCACCGGCGCTTCCTTTAACCCGTTTTCCAGCGACACGAGAGACTGGAGAAGCTCTTCCGGCTTATGTACCACAGACATGGCGAATTGGGTGTCCGCCACCGATCCGGTATGATCCACCATGAAGCTCCTGTTTTCAAACGGAACACGAGTCGCAACGGGAACATAGGCAAGCCCAAGTTTCTTAACGGAATAGTCACGCCTGATGTCGCGGTGAGCTTCCTCGTAGGCCCTTATTTTGCCCTCCTCCTCTTCTTTGGTTTTTTTTGCTTTCAGTATGTTATAGATGCCAAAACCGGCTCCCGCCGCCAGGATCAGGGATAAGGGGCCAAGCGCCGGCATCAGTAAAAGCGCAACCGCGGGGAAAATGGCGGCAGTAACAATACCTTTGACCCTCGTTTTTTTCGTCAATTCTATCTGCGCTTTTGAATCCGCTATAGATTTTTCCAGTTCCATCTCCTCGCCGACAATTTTTTCGGCGGCCTTTCTATAGTAGTTAAAAAGTATTTTGGCCTGATCCTGGTACAGATTTACAGATTCGGGAAAAATTTTTCCGCCCATAATATTCCTCCTTTAGTTTCGCAGCAGCTTTCTTTCTTTGACAAGCGCTTGCAGTTCGTTTACATCGTCTTCAAATGTTGAAGTGAATACCCCTTCCATCATAAACGCGCACGAATCACTTATAGAATCCAGCGCGGAGATGATTCTTGTTTCAAGGTCTGTTCCCGCGTCATTCTGGACCGGGGTGATGTATTTTATGTCGTCCAACGCCTGTTTCAGGATTTTTCGTGTATCTTCGTATTTCGGGGAAAGTTCACCGGCGGCAAGGGACAGAGAAAGCGCCTTTGATTTGATCTTCGTAAGATGCCGCATCATGGACGATTCTTCCCGCGCTACGGAGACAGTATGAAAGTTCGCGAAATATCCCAAGTAAATGTCAATCGCAAAGAAAAACACGAGAACGGCCTGGATGATTATGGCGGTGTTGATCGGGATGCTTACTTTTACCAGCAGCACAATGACAATGATGGAAGCCGGTATATAAAGGAAGCCCCCCAGCCATACCATCGCAAGTGACGGTATCTTTTCCGAAAAGTTTCCGATTCGTATTGATGAAAAAAAGAAGGGCAGGAATACAACGATATACATCACCGCGATGGATACCCAGATAAACCCGTCTTTTTGCGTCAGTTCCCGTCCGCCTTGCACTTGTCTATGTAGCTTTGTTTGTAAACCTTTTCTCCTGTTGCCGGGTCGATTTTGCCAATCGGGGTTCGGTGTTGTCGTGGTTTCCCCCCGTCGTTTAGGTATCCAACGGCAAGATAGATGTATTGGTATTTCCCAACTTTTTGAATGACCTCGAAGCTCATCTGCTGTTTCCACTCTCATATGTTTTTATAATAATTATAACAACATATGAGGGGAGAAAACAAAGAAAATTGACTCATTTTTGTTACAACCCCTCCGCAAACTCCAGGCTTTCACTACCTGGCAAATGCCTTGTGAGGTATGGGGGGGAAGGCGTATAGTTGGGGGAAAGATAGCTTGAGTTAATGAAAATACAAGTACAAAACATAACCTGCTTGTTTGCGCTGGTTTTGGGCGGGGCGCTAGGCAGTTGCCGGACGGAGCGGGCGCTGGATATGCCGCTGAAAGAGGCGCTAGGTCGCGTCAGGAGCGGTGATATAGGATTCATCATTGACGCCGCGCCGCCGCGTGTGGCGGAACTTTCAAAGATACACACGGCGCTGCCGTTTTACGCCGCCCTTTTGCTTGAAGCGGAGGACGCGGACAACGAGCGGATAGAGCTGCTGTTCCTGGAAGCGCTGAAAGATCCGATTACGCGCGGCGCCGCGTTAAAGAGGCTCACCACGGATCGGGAGGAAGCTGGGGCGGAGTCAGAGGCTGACGGGCCTGCGGCGGTCAGGGCGGCGGTTGCGCACAAGGACTACAACGAAGCGCTCCGCCTGTTCAGCGGGATGCGGGAAGACGGGGATGAGGCTTTCGTCGCCGACAAGGAACTACTGGGCGACTTGGGCAAGGCGTTCCAGTACGCGGTAACGCCGGGCGGGACGGTCGCGGCGGCGGGGGCGGAGCTCTTTCTGGAATGGGAAAGCGGCTTGCGGAGCGGCAGCAGTCTGTGGGCGCTGCCGGAGAACGAGAGGGATGAACGCCGCTACCTCCTGTTGTACTATGCCGGCAGGATGAGGCGGCAGCTTGCCGAGTACGGGGCGGCGGCGGAACTGTTTGCAAGCGCGCTGGCCCTGGCACCGGATTGGGAGCAGGCGGACGCCTGCATCTGGTACATACTCGATACATCACTCGTGAAAAACGGCGGCAAAACGGAAGAAACCGCCGGGTTGATCAAGAAGTACGCGCCGTTTTGGAAAAATCCGGCGTACTTTTCCGATATTTTTGAAAAATTGACACATTTACTGTGCTTAAACCAGCGCTGGGACGAGGCGGCGGAACTTTTTCCCTGCATACGCGGCTATGGCAGCCGGGAGGTTTGCGCGAAGTATGCTTTTATACTGGGAAACGTTGTTGAACTTGGACTTTTGACGCCGGATAAGGCCGCCGCCGCCCTTAAAGTTGTTCATACGGACAAGGGACCGGCGGCCTCACCGCTTCCGGCGGATTTTTACAGGATAGCCCGCGACAGCGGCGTCGTGGCCGGTCTTGATACAAAATCATTCTACTACACGTCGGCGGCGGCGGAAAAACTCGGCGAAGAACCGCGCCTCAACATACCGGAGGACAGGGCCGGCGCGGAGAGGCCGCCGCAGGCGGGGAGGGGACTCACAAACGAATTCCTTTACGGCTTCTTTCTTTTTGGCGCGGCCCGTTTTGCCTACCCCTACATAATTGAGCAGGCGTCGGAGCTGCCCGTGCAGGAACTGCGCGTACTAGCCGAACTGCTTGCGGCGGAGGAACGCTGGGGCGAATCGATACGGCTTGCCCGCACCTATATGCAGCGTCCCGATTACACACTGAATCGTGCCGACATCAGCATCTGTTACCCGCTTGCCTACTCCGGGCTTGTAGAGAAATTTTCCCGCGAGACCGGCATGGACGAGGCGCTGCTTTACGGCCTAATCCGCACCGAAAGCCTTTTTATACCGGACATAGTCTCGCGGGCCGGGGCGGTGGGGCTGACCCAACTGATGCCGGATACTGCCCGCGAGACGGCGCGGAGGCTTGCGGGGAGCGGCGGCAGGGACTATTTTACGGAAGGCCGCCTCGATCTGAGCGAGCCGGCGCTGAACATAAACCTGGGCGCACTGTACTTTCAGCGCCTGAAGGAGCAGACGGGCAGCACACTGCTCGCCCTCCTCTCGTACAACGGCGGAATGAACCGTATACGCCGCTGGCGAAACGCCCGTTCCGCGCTGAACGATGAACTATTTCTCGAAAGCATTGAATATGCGGAGACCCGCAATTACGGCCCCCAGGTACTGACCGCCGCCGCCGTATACCGCTTACTGTGGAAACTATGATCCAGAGGCGGCGGCGCGTTCCCGTCCGCTCCGCTGTCTGTTCATCCGCGCGACCCTCGTTGGCCAACAGTAGCGCCTGAGATGAGTCTCCGTCTCCGTTTCTGGGCTCCGTGTTTTCCCTTCTTGAGTATATCCCTGAGCAATGTCCGCTCTTCCTCCGTTAAGGTAACTTTGTATTTCTCACATCATACCCCCCCCCCCCCCCGTTTCGGTGGCTATAACCTGTAGCCTGTCATATTTTATTCACAGACGGAATACTGACTGCCCGCTAGCGCGCCGTTGCCCCTCCTAAAAGCGGGCAGACTTCGCTCATATCGAGGCATTTCCGCCATACACCCGCCATCACGTCTTCGGGCGGCGTTATGAGGTCTTTGATAAACACGGAACGGATACCCGCATTGCGGAGTCCCCGCAACCCGGCAGGCGAATCTTCGATGCCGATACAAACTTCCGGGGCTTTACCAATCAGACGGGCGGCATTGAGAAAAATGTCTGGCGCGGGCTTGCCGTTTTCCACTTCGTTGCCGCAAACAATCAAGGAGAACACGCCGTCCAGCCCCGCATGGCGGAGTTTCCAGCCGACTATTTCGCGGCTTGTTGATGTGGCCAGAACATAGGACAACGAACGCTTTTTTATAAGTTCAAGGAGTTCCCAAAACCCTTTTTTAACCGCGATACCGTCACGTTCAGCCTTTTCCCGGAACAAAACCTCAAGTTCATCCCGTATCTCATCGTAAGGGTAGGATGCGCCGAATTCGCCGAAGAGTATCGTCCTCTCAGAGGCTTCGTTGATGCCGACAAGACGGCCCGTCAGTTCCCCGCTCGCCGGATAACCCCGTTTCCGCGAAATCTTAGGCCACATTTCGAAAGAAAACCGCTCGGTATCCAGCACCGTACCGTCCAAATCAAAAATAACACCTTCTATCGTCCCTGTCATTACACCGATTTTACAAGAAATCCCGCCTTTTGGGAATCATTAATCCTAAAATCCCAGAAATATTATGACAACACGGGTGTTTTTACAGAAAAGGAAGTAAAAATTTTCCGCTGTTCCGCCGCCGCTTGAAAGTTTTTTTAATGTTGCTTATACTAAACGAACAATGAAAGATACGGCAACCATAACGATAGGCCGCAGGCCGCAGGCCGCAGGCCGCAGGCCGCAGGCCGCAGGCCGCAGGCCGCAGGCCGCAGGCCGCAGGCCGCAGGCCGCAGGCCGCAGGCCGCAGGCCGCAGGC
>JAIRMP010000095.1 GCA_031258615.1 Spirochaetaceae bacterium
TGGGTGCGGACAGCAAGCCGCAGGAAACGTTCAAGGCGGCCAGGGCTGTCAAAGCGGTCAGGAAAAAAAATACCGATTTGTAACGCCCGCCCCATCCGCCCGGTATGTGGGGCGCCAAGAACTGCGCCTCAGCCTTAAAAACATGGTTGAATCGTAAGCGGCGTTTTTATAAAATTGTGAACAAACACAAAAAATCGCGCCCAAAATACCGGTTTCAGGCGTGTTTGTGGCAAGCGCGGAGCGCTTGCCATAGGAGTGCTGTGTGATAGAAGTATATAATCTGGTTAAAAAATACGGCGCGTTTACGGCGGTGAATGATGTGTCGTTTACGCTGCCGGACGGGCAGGTGCTGGGCTTCCTGGGGCCTAACGGCGCGGGGAAGACTACGGTGATGAAGATACTGACGGGCTTCCACTTTCCAAGCGGCGGGGACGCACTTGTGAACGGCGTTTCCGTAGAGGACGATCCTGTCGCGGTGAAGCGCCTGATAGGCTACCTGCCGGAGGGGGTGCCGCTGTACGGCGACCTTACCGTGACGGAATACCTTGGGTTTGTCGCCGCCGCCCGCCTGATACCGCCTGAAAAGCGGGAAGGCGCGGTGGACGCGGCGCTCGACCAGTGCGGCCTTGCCGGGATGTCCCACCGCCGCATAGAAACGCTGTCCAAAGGCTACAGGCAGCGGACAGGGCTGGCTCAGGCTATCATCCACGACCCGCCCATCCTGATACTGGACGAGCCTACCACCGGCCTTGACCCAAACCAGATCATAGAGATACGCGGCCTGATCAAGGAGCTTGGAAAGCGCAAGACGGTGATCCTGTCCACGCACATACTTCAGGAGGTGGAGGCGGTCTGCACACAGGTGCTGATACTGAATTCAGGCCGCATCGCCGCGCAGGGCAGCCCGTCCCAGATCGCCGCCGGTTTGCGCGGCGGCGAAATCTGGACGCTCACGCTGAAGGGCGGCGGGGAAGAGGAGGTAAGGCAGGGCCTGCGGACGCTTGAGGCAGGCTTTGAGGGCGGCGTGGAGGTTTCCGAACTCCATGCGGGAGACGATGGCACGGTACACGCGGCCTTTGTCGTTTCAGGCGGCGACAGGGGCGATTCCAACACGAACGCGGAACTCATATTCGATTGGGCCGTCTCCCAAAACTTTAAAATTTTAGAGATGAGCCGGAAAAAAACCTCGCTCGAAGATATTTTTGTAAAACTCACCGGATCATCTTCCAATGACGGGGTCTCAAATGAAAATTAACGCTACGCTGTTACGGTCTCCGGCGCTCGCGCTGGCAAAAAAAGAGTTGTATTCACTCTGCATATCGCCCGCCTTCTACGGGATACTGATCTTTTTCCTTGTCTTTACGTCCGTATGGCTCTTTAACTTCCAAAACTTTTTCTTGCGCGATATGGCCGCGCTCAGGCCGTACTTCGCCGGCTTTACGCTCGCCTTCGTGCTGGTGATCCCCGGCATAACGATGAAAAGCTGGGCCGAGGAACGAAGGCTTGGCAGCATAGAACTGCTGCTGACGATGCCGTTCTCCGAATGGGACCTGGTCCTCGGCAAATTCCTTAGCTGCCTCGGCATCCTCGTTTGTATGCTCATCCTCACCGTGCCGCTGCCGCTTAGCGTGCTGCCGCTCGGCGTATTTGACGGCGGCGTGATTGTCTGCGAGTACTTAGGCGCGTTCCTGCTGGGGGCGGCGGCCTCGGCGGTGGGCCTGTTCCTGTCCTCGCTGTCCAAGAACCAGGCCGCCGCCTTCCTGGGAAGCGCCGCCGTCCTCCTCGTCATCATGTTCGCAAACCAGATACCGTTTTCTCAGAATGTGCCGGCCCCGCTGGCGGCGGTGATCAACTTCGTATCCCTGTCCTTTCACTTTGAAAGTTTTTCGCGGGGGATGCTGGACAGCCGCGACCTGCTGTTCTTCATCCTTACCGCCGCGCTGTTCCTGTTTTTGAACACCCGCGTACTCCTGTTGAGGAAATGGAGCTAAGGCATGACAAAGAAACACGAAACGATAATCATTACCGCGCTTTCGGTGGCGGCGATCGTGCTGGCCCTGCTGCTGGGCAGCCGCCTCTGGTTCAGGCTGGACCTGACGGCAAGCAAGCTGTACACAATATCGCCCGCCTCCCGCGGCCTTGCCGGCTCACTGCAAAGTCAAATCAAGATAACCTACTTCCTGTCCGACAAACTCCGCCAGCTTTACCCGCAGCCGGGCGAGATTGTAGACCTCGTGCGGGAGTACGTTACCTACTCAGACGGCGGAATCCGCTTTACAGTGCGCGACCCCGGCAAGGAGGGGCTGGAG
Source organism: Spirochaetaceae bacterium (assembly GCA_031258615.1). GTDB lineage: Bacteria > Spirochaetota > Spirochaetia > Treponematales > Breznakiellaceae > JAIRMY01. Next base: position 2,310 of record JAIRMP010000095.1, read on the forward strand.
GGCGACCTGGAGCGGCTGGGCATCTACCCCCGGCAGATGCAGACGGTGGAGCGGAACGAAGCGAGCGTTTCAAATGTCTTTTCAGGGATTCTGATAGAGTACATGGAAAAGACCGATATAATCCCGTTCGTTTTTTCGCTTGAGACGCTGGAGTACGACCTCACGAGCCGAATCCGCGCGCTGGTGAGCGGCAGGACACGCGAGGCAGGCATAATTCTGGCCGATACCGCCAAGTCGCTGGACGGAAACTACCGTAACCTGACCGGGACGCTCCGGATGTCGGGCTACAGGGTACGCGAAATCCCCGTGGGGGACGAGATTCCGGAGGGTTTAAGCGAGGTGATACTGATAGGCGGCGTGGACACGCTGGACGAAACGGCGCTTTCGCTGATCGACGGCTACATTCAGCGCGGCGGCAAGGTACTGTTCCTCGTCGAGAATTTGATGCTCTCCACCGCTACGGGCCGGATGGAGGTCGTGCCGAGGACAGACGGCGGCCTGCTGGCGATGCTCCGCTCTTACGGGGTGGACGTACAGGGCGCGCTGGTTCTGGACAAATCGTGCCTCACGATAACGTACCAGAGCGCGGGCGCGGGCGGTATGCCGGTGATCAGGCTCGTCCGCTACCCGTTTTGGATCAGCGTAACGCGGGAGGGCGGCTACAGTAACCACCCCGTAACCTCGGCGTTTGCCGGCCTCGACCTGTTCTGGGCAAACCCGCTCACGCTCAGCGCGGTGGAGGGTGTGGAAGCGGTTCCGCTGCTTTCCAGCACCGCTGAAGCCTGGTTAATGACGCAAGACTTTGCGGTAGAGCCGGGCCAGTCGTTTCTGTTCACGCGGGAAGAGGACAAAACGTCAGGCGAAAAGCTGCTGGCGGCGGCGCTGTCGGGCCGTTTTCCGCCATACTTCAAGGACGGGGACGGGAAGGCCGCCGGCGGCGCGGACAGCCGGATCATCGTGGTTGGGAACAACGAGTTCGTAAACGATCAGTACCTCAATTCCGATCGCAACCTCACATTCTTGCTGCTTGCCGCCGACTGGCTTGCCAACGACGACGACATCATCAGCATAAGGAGCCGGGCCTCCGGTACGCCCCGTCTGGATAGGATTACTGAGCCTAAGAAGAAGGCGGCGGCTATGGCCTTTGCCCGCAGTCTCAACACGGTAGTAATTCCCGCCGCCGTCCTCGCCTTCGCCATCGCTTTCGGCCTGAAGCGCCGGCGGCGCGCAAGCCGCTAGGCTTTGCCGCTTGCCGGACAAGCGCTGTGCGGCGCTTGTCCGGATGGTCTTGCATGGCGTCCCATTTCCGCCGCAGGGTTTCCACTACGGCTTCCTTAATCTGTCAGATAAACAGGATGATGTTTAAGATTCTCAGATATGCTAAAAAATATAAATCTCTTGAAAAATTATCTTATGGAAAATATTCTCTAATATCCTTGTGCTTTTTGTTGTTTCTGTGATATACTATAAAAAAGAGAATTGGATCCGGGTAATATATGGAGATTATTGTTTTGGATAGTGCTTACAAACATGGAGTGACAAGGCAAAGTATTTATTCTTGTTTGTTTAATTTCAGAAGTGATATGGTGCTTGATGATCCTCCGCCCAAACGCTTGTTTATCGGTTTTGATCATTTTGGAAACGCATTGGAAATAATAGCTATTGAGGATATTGAGCGGGATTGTTTAGTGGTTATTCATGCGATGAAATTAAGGAAACAGTTTTACCATTTGTTGGAAGGAGGTAATCATGGATTATGACAATATTAAGGTTGAAGACGAAGTTGATGCTATGGTAACCGCCGTAGAACAAGGAAAGCTGCGTCCTGCTACTAAAAGAGAATCCATGTCTGTTAGGCTTGCGGCGTTGAGTGATATTGTTCACGAATTACAAGTCATTGTAAAAGATGACAAAGAATTATCCATAGTAACAAAAATGTAATTGTATTTAGATGATACTGCATAAAGATATTATGAAAACATGTGGTATCACAAGGAAATTATCAAGTAATAGTGCAGGGCGTACTGCACATAACAGGACTGTTTACGCTACGCCCGCAGTAGCGGGCTTGGTCTTCCGTTCGCTAGGTCATTCCGCTACGCTCCATTCCCACGCCAAAACTCCGCCACATTTTTGCAGCCCTGGTCTCCGCTTCGCGGAGCCCTTATTCGGGCTGCAAAAACGTCATAAACAACCGGAACGTTATGTGCAATAAAAATTAAAATTTATTGAAGATACAGTACGCCGCCATCCATGGCGGCTAATATAAGTTGACATTAAAATAATATAGGAATATACTGTTTAAACAAGGCGGAGGATATGGAATATTGGGATTTATACAATAGCAAAAGACAAAGAATAAATAAATTGCATAAACGTGGTGATGATATGTTAAAGGGAGAATACCATATTGTAGTAAATGTTTGGATAAAAAACAATGAAAATAGATTTATTGTTACCCAAAGACACCCGAATAAACCATTTCCATTAAAATGGGAATGTAGTGGAGGATCTGTTGTTGCAGGAGAAGATAGTTTCACAGGGGCATTAAGGGAAGTCGAGGAAGAAATTGGAATAAAACTCAATCCGGAAAATGGAAAGTTAATATTTACACGGCAAAGAGAAAATGATTTTAAAGACACATATTTATTCAAAGAAGATATAAAAATAGAAGATACAATTTTACAAGAAACGGAAGTAGTGAAAATAAAATTAGTAACATATGATGAATTAAAGGAAATGGTAGAAACAGAAGAGATAGCGGAACCAATATGGGAAGACGTAAAGCTATTAGGA
>JAIRMP010000135.1 GCA_031258615.1 Spirochaetaceae bacterium
AAAAATGTTTCCCGCCGGGACACCCGCTTGCGCCCGTCATATTCCACATCGCTAAATGTTCGTTGCTGTTTCATATCACCAGTATACCTCTTTTTCTCGATTTAATCAGTGTTGCCCTAATCCGAATCACGCGAACCTGTGCGGAAAATGCTTTTTCAAAAGCGCGAATGGTTCGTCTTCAAAGCCGCCGCCGCACTCATGCCGCGACAAAGCCTGCCGGCGAGGGCTGTTCAGAGCTGCGTATTAATTATGGACCGGGATACCGGGTCTATTACAAAGACACCGGGAAAGAAATCATCGTCCTGCTCTGTGGCGGGAATAAATCTACCCAAACCAGGGACATGGAGAATGCCAAAAAGCTGGTCTATAGAACAGGTAGCGCGGATAACGGGAATTTCGGCGGACAAGCTTCTGAAACAGCTAAACAGGCCTGTCAATAAGTAGGATACTCTGATTCGTTTTCCCCACAATGCCGGCTTGACTTTTCCACCCGCCGTCACATTCCCAACTCCATCCTTGTCAGAACGAACCCTTTCACTGCCCGCTGCCGCCGGTACATTCCTGAACTCCGCTGTTGACAGCGGCGCCGATTCCGGATTCTATAACAGTGTGGTATGAGCTACTTCCTTCACGCGGATTTGGACGCTTTTTACGCCTCGGTAGAACAGCTTGATAACGCGGAGTACCGCGGAAAACCTGTAATCGTGGGCGGACTTCCGGGGGACAGACGCACGGTTGTTTCAACGGCGTCCTACGAGGCGCGGAAGTATGGCGTTCATTCAGCAATGCCTATAGCGCGCGCCTACGAGCTCTGCCCGCGCGGAATTTTTTTACGCGGCAACATGAGGCGGTACAAGGAAAAATCCCGCGAAGTGATGGACGTGTTTTCGGAATTCACGCCGGACATCAGGCAGATTTCTATAGACGAGGCGTTCCTCGACATTACCGGGACTGAACGGCTCTTCGGCCCGCCTGCCGCTCTTGCCCGGAAATTAAAAGAAGCAGTCCGCGAAAGAACGGGCCTTTTGGTCTCGGTAGGGCTCGCGTCCAACAAGTATGTCGCAAAAATCTCCTCCGGCATATCCAAACCGGACGGGTGCTTTATCGTGGAGAAGGGCGGCGAAGAAAATTTTATGCGATCCCTGCCGGTAGACAAGATATGGGGCGCCGGGGGAAAGGCTCAGGAAAAGTTCAAAAAGTATGGATACAAAAGCTGCGACGACATTTACAAAGTACCGGAACAGCGGCTCTGTTCATTTTTTGGGAAAGCCTTAGGCAGCTTTCTGTACCGCGCCGTCCGCGGGCAGGCGGCGGCGTCGTTTGACGATGCGCGCGGCTCAAAATCCATGAGCGCGGAGCATACGTTTGATTACGATATATACGACAAGTTTGCTGTAGAAACGGCAATCATGAAAATATGCAATACCCTGATGTACCGCCTGCTGGACTGCCGGTGGCAGAGCAGAACTGTTTTTATCAAGATACGCTACGAGGATTTTTCGACGGAAAGCGCCCAGGAAACTTCGGAACGGGCTGTCGGCACGATGAACGATCTGTTTGAGCGGGTCTGCGCCCTGTTTCACCGCAAGTACAAGCGCGGCAGGGGCATACGCCTCATTGGAGCGGGCCTTATGAACCTCGAAATGGACGGCATCTGTGCGGGAGAACTGTTTGACTTTGAAGAAGAACGGAAAAAGAAACTGGAAAAGTGCATACACGAAATAAATAAAAAGTTTCCAAACGCCGCCATCAAAAAAGCCCGCCTCTTATGAGCAGGCCAGCCTGCACCAAACGTCCGCTCCGCGGTGGCGGGCCGGGAGAGCGGTATGCCTTCGTCCGGTTAGGCGCGCCACCTTATCGGTGGCTTTGAGCTTTGTTGTGGCGCAATACCGGCGCGGTAGCGGGCCGAAAGCCGCGTCCGGGATGCTACCGCGGAGCGGATGAGGAACCCACTGGTGGGTTTAACAAGGTTTTAACAAATCCTTAATAAACGGCTAACCGTCCGGTTTCAGGCTGTAGACATCATTCTCATATTAAGGAGTAGTAAATGAAAAAATTGATGGTAATGGTGGTTTTGGGCTGTGCGGCGCTGGGCGCGGTCTCAGCGAAAGGCGAAAGCGAGACGGCGCCGGCTGCGCAGGCGGGTAAAGGCGGCGGGCCGGCGGCGTACACGATCGAAGTGAGTGGGTCTACCTCGGTCAGCCCGCTGATGGAACTGCTGGCGGCCTCTTACGGGAAGGCGCGGGGCAATGTCAGGATCAACATCAACGGGACGGGGTCTTCTGACGGCATCAAGGCTGCTGCCGCCGGCACAAGCGAGCTTGGCATGTCCAGCCGCGAGCTCTCGGCAGCCGAAAAGGGGCAGGGGCTTACCGAGCTTGTGATCGCTATCGACGGCATAGCGGTCATCGTGAACAAAAACAACCCGGTGAGAAGCCTCTCTATCGATCAGATAAGGGACATCTACACCGGCGCGGTTACCGACTGGAGCGCGGTTTCCGGCGGCGCGAAGCGGGGCAGGATAGCTGTCGTCTCGCGGGAGCCCGGCTCAGGTACGCGGGGCGCGTTCGAAGAGATAGTCAAATTCCAGGACAAGCTGCTTGCCGGCGCGACGGAGTTTGACGGCACAGGCGCGGTGAAGGCGGAAATCTCCCGCAACGCGGACGCCATAGGCTACATCTCCCTCGGCTCCGTGGACGATTCCGTCTCTACGGTAAACGTGGACGGCGTGGCGGCTTCCACCGACAACGTGGTGAACGGCCGCTACAAGATAGCCCGCCCGTTCATCGTGCTATACCGCAAGGCTCAGGTGAAGGCGGAAACAGAGTCCTTTCTTGCATGGATAATGGAGGCGGAGGCCCAAAAAATCGTCGCCTCAAGCTGGATTTCGGTAAGGTAGCGGGGTAGCGGAGTGGACATAAGAAAAAAGGTTGACCGTTCCTTTGCCGTTTTGGTCACCGCTACATCGTTTGTTTCGGTGCTTGCGCTGGGGGCCATACTCCTGTTCGTGGTCGTGGAGGGAGCGAAGCCTTTTTTCTTTGGCACGGCGCGCGGGGTACGGATAGTAACAGAACGGGTTGACGGCCTCCTGGTGAACGGCGTCTTTTATACCGGCGCCGGCGCGATAGAACTACCGGAAGACACTCGGAACATATCCATAAGCTTCCGGGCCGCCGGGGAAACAGAGGAGGCGGAGCACGCCCTCGACCTTTCGGTGGACGGGGACAGCCTCACGGTGAACGCGCCGGCAGGCGGCGCTCTTACAAGCGCGGAGGCCTACGTGTACACGGCGGACTTCCCGGGCGCCATGCCGGGCCTGCCGCAGCGGGTTCACATCATCCTGCCGGAACCGCCGTACAGTTTTATCAGCTTCATCACGGGGCTGGACTGGCGGCCCACCTACCGGAAGGTTTACGGCATCCTTCCCATGATAGCGGGCACGGTTCTGGCAAGTTTTGGCGCGATTCTGCTCGGCGTCCCGGTGGGCCTGCTCTGCGCCGTGTTTCTGTCCGAATTCCTGCCGAAAAAGGCTGCCGCCCCGCTGCGGGCCTGCATAGAACTGCTGGCCGGCATCCCGTCCGTCGTTTACGGCTTTTTCGGCCTGATGATGCTGTCCCCCCTCGTAAAAAGCGCGTTCTTCACAGCGTCTGGAAACTGCCTGCTCACTGCCGTAATCGTCCTTGCCGTGATGATACTGCCCACCGTCATCACGATTGCCGAAACGAGCCTGCGCGCCGTGCCGCAGTCCCAGCGCGAGGCGAGTCTCGCTCTGGGTGCAAGCAGGATGCAGACCGCCTGGCGGGTCGTGCTGGTACACGCCCGCTCCGGCGTGATTGCCGGCATCATCCTCGGCATATCCCGCGCCGTCGGCGAGACGATGGCGGTGATTCTGGTGGCCGGCAACTCGGTTCAACTGGTTCACAGCCCGCTGGACAGCATCCGGACACTGACCGCAACAATCGCGCTGGAGATGGGCTACGCCCAGGGCAGGCACGGCAGCTTCCTTTTTTCCATAGGGATAGTCCTTTTCACGCTGATTCTGCTGCTAAACGCCGCAATCCTCACCCTCCGCCGCCGGTCAGCCAGCCGCTGAGCGCG
>JAIRMP010000089.1 GCA_031258615.1 Spirochaetaceae bacterium
AACAGAATCGTACCTCGACGGATTAAAATCAAGGTGAAGCACTGGGTACTCCTGCCATTCAGTTTCCAGTCTTGCTATCGCAAGCCCGTTGAACAGCGCCTTCTTGCCCTGAAAGTACGCTTTCAACGTGGTCAGCAGGAGGCTCTTCCCAAAGCGGCGAGGACGGCTTAAAAAGTAGGGCTTTCCCTCCGTTACCAGCTTCCAGACATAAGCGGTCTTGTCAACATAGATATAGCCGCTTGTACGGAGGTCTTCAAAATCCTGAATCCCGATCGGCATCTTTCGCGATGCCGTAACGCCACATTCAGCCTTTTCCATCATCTTAGTATACAGCGGATGCTCCGGCAGGGGAATAGCGGATGTTTCAGTTACCAGGATGAGCCTCCGCGCAGCGCGCCGCAAACTCCTCATCAGCGTGTCGGCGGCCCCGGGTCGCGGCAGAGCAGGAGGTATTCGATCGTTTTGCGGAGTCCCCCATACATGCTTTCGTACAGGGTGAGAGTATGGCGCGGTTGGATACCCGTGCAGACTTTTACAGTGCGTTATACGACATAAAACCAAAATACAATCATTGTCAAAGATGTGTCCGATTGTTTATCTATCTGATAACGGAAATATTATTAAGCCGTTCAAAAAAATACTTACAGATTATAAAAGTGAACAATTTTATGATCTAAGATTTATAAGAACAATAAAAACTCCTCTGAGTTATAATGAATTGAATTCACTAATAATATCTTTTGTGATATTTTTTCCAATATATTATTCGATGCTCGAAATTGCTCAAAATAAGGATTGTTCATTTAAAGAAATTATATCAAACTTAAATTGCGAAAATTTGATTGGGGATTATCCGGATATGGAGAATAATGAGTTATCAGGAATTAAAGAAAATGTAAATATTAATATAGATGAAACAAAGTTTGTAAAAGCCGGAATTAGGTGGCAAGTTTTTGAAAGAGATTATTTCAAATGTGTCGCTTGCGGAAAATCCGCACATGATGGTGCAATTTTACATGTTGACCATATAATTCCTAAGTCGAAAGGTGGAAGTGATTCAATGGATAATTATCAAACATTATGTCATCTATGTAATATTGGTAAAGGTAATAGAAGTGAAAAAAATCTAAGAAAATAATCAAAAAAGGTTTTACGTCGCATAACAGGCATGTTTACGCGCATACCCGCAAAGCGGGTATGACGCCGCCCTCGCGCAAGGCCCCACACCCCGGCCCGACACCAACGCTACGGTTTGAAACCCTGGTTTACGGCCTTTGCCAGCTTGTGCTTCAAAAAAACGTTCTCTTTTTTTATCTTGTTTATTTCAAGCTGCTGACTCTTTACAGTCTCTATAAGCTCGCCCTGTGAAAGCATACCGGAGTGGAGCAGCTCTTCCACGTACTCCTTCCTGCTTTCAAAATCAATCTCCGCCTCCATCGCGGCCTCCTGGTAGCTATCTTCCACGGAGCCAAGGGTAATGGGGGAGGGGCCTTCAGGCATCTGCATGATCTTGTCCGCTATGCGGTATATGGCCTGCGACAGCACGGCGTTGGGTTTGTACAGCACGACGGGGAGACGGGAGGCAAGACTTATATCCTGAATGCTGTCGCGGTACATCACGCCGAGATGTTCCACTTTGAGCCCCAGGTAGGCCTCGCATGAACGGCGAATCTTCAACGCTACTTCCGCGTCACCAGGCGAATCAAGCATATTGAGGATCAGGCGCGGCTGAAAGTTGTCCATCGACGCCTTGAATTTCCGGAAGGAAGGCGGGTCGCGTGTTTCGATGTCAAGCAGCATTTTCGGCAGGTACAGCATTTTCAGGCCGGAACCCTCCTTGCGGATCTGCTCAAGGTAGGCGTAAGCCGGACTGCCCCGTTTGAAGGCATTGTACATCAGACGAAAAACGGTGTTTTTCAAGAAAACATAGGCGTTGAGCGTGGCGGTAACGGCGGGAGAACTGACGATGATGCCCTGCCCGGACATCAAAAAAAAATCCAGTATAGACTGATGGGTGCCGGCCCCCAGATCGATCACCAGAATATCGGCGTCCACCGATAAAAGGCGGCGCGCGAGCATATTCCTCTGGGAGGCTTTGAGGTTTGCCGTCCCCGGAATCTCGGCGTCGCCGGGAATAAACCTTAAATTTGGTATATCGGTTTCCGCGACAAGCTCTGAAAAATCTATTTTCGGGTTGTTAAGGAGCGCGCCTATGCTTGCGCCTGGTTTTTGATGCCCTATTATGATGTGCAAATTGGAGGCGCCAAGGTCCATGTCCGCCAGTACAACCCGCTTCCCGGCCTGGGCAAAGGCCACCGCCAAATTGGCCGCCGCCAGCGATTTGCCCACTCCCCCCTTTCCGCTTGCTATCGGAATTACCCGCATTTACTATCCTCTTAAAACTTTCTAACAAATAAGAATTCTACTAGATTATCGGGAAACAAGCCGGCTATGTTTAACCCGCCGCCGTCTACTCCTCAGCATTGCTTTCTTTACGATAGTCAGCATACTTCTTTTCTTTCAGGTTTTCCATCACTTTCAGGCCGGCCCGCGCCTCTGCCCACAGTTCGCGCGCCTTTTCCACCTCGCCGGCGGCGGCAGCGGCCTCTTTTAGCAGTTGTTGCTTCTCCGCTTCCAGCCTTTGCAGGTAGTTTTCGTAACTATACAGTTTCCGCGCGGACATCCCGCCTGAAAAACGTTGTTCCCAGGCGGTTTTTTGCGCGGCGGCAAGATCGTCCAGCCTGGATTCTATCCGCGAGAGGTCCGACAGAGCGCGTCCCAGTTCCGCCTTGGCATCGTTTTCCGCGTGGCTTCGCAGTTTAAGCACCTTTTCCAGCCTGAACGCAAACCTTTTCATAACAGCTCAAGGTGGGTCAGGCGGTAAGGCCGTTTGCCGGACCTGCCGTCTGACTACTGGCCGTCTGGCTGGCCAGTTCGGAAGCCGGTATCTCTATGCCCGCTATGCCGCCAAGCCGCGAGAGAGTCTCGCCCAGAGCGGTCCTGTCGCCGACACCCTGAATCAAGAAGTCTTCGATCTCCGGGCGTTTTGCTATGGCGGCGTCTATGTCCGGGTTTGATCCCTGTTTGTAAGCGCCCGCGTTGATCACATCCTCAGTCTCGGCATAGTCCGCCATGAACCGTTTTACTATGCGGACAGCCTTCCGCGTCTGCGCCCCTGAAACTTCGTCCGATAGGCGGGAGATGCTTTGCAGCACATCGACAGCCGGATAGTGCCCGCGGGCGGCAAGCCTGCGGGAAAGCACTATGTGGGCGTCCAGCGTGGCGCGCACATTGTCAGAAACCGGCTCGTCCATATCGTCGCCTTCGACAAGAACCGTGTAGAAGGCGGTAATCGTGCCCCTTTCGCTGGCGCCGGCGCGCTCAAGGAGTTTAGGCAGCATATCGAACACGCTGGGCGGATAGCCGCGGTGCGCCGGGCTTTCGCCGCGCGAAAGCCCGATTTCCCGCTGCGCCCTGGCAAAGCGCGTTACCGAATCGAAGAGCAGCATCACGTTCATCCCCAGATCGCGGAAGTATTCGGCGATAGCGGTGGCCGTGTACGCGCCCTTCAACCGTTCAAGCGCGCTCTTGTCGCCTGTGGCGGCGACTATGACGGAACGTTTCAGCGCCTCCTCGCCCAGACTGTTCACGATAAAATCGTTCAGTTCCCTGCCCCGCTCGCCTATCAGCGCGATAACGTTTACGTCAGCCTGACTGCTTGCCGCCAGCATACCCAGAAATGTCGACTTCCCTACACCGGAACCGGCAAAAACACCGATACGCTGCCCCTTCCCGACAGCCAGCAGCCCGTCAACCGCGCGAATCCCGGTTGTCAGCCGCTCCGTTATCACGGGACGCGAGAGTGCCGGCGGCGCTTCGCGGATGGCGGGATTCCAGCGGCTCACGTTGAAGCCGCCTCTGCCGTCAACCGGCCTCCCCAGCGCGTCAAGTACGCGGCCAAGCATGTCTTCCGAGCAGGGTATGCTAAGGCCGCTTCCCGAAGCCGTCACCCTGGCCCCCAGCTCTATCCCTTCCACCGCGCCGTACGCCATAAGCTGAACGGTGGAGCCGTTAAGCCCTATAACTTCAGCCGGAAGCTCCCGGCCCTGCGCCTGTATGCCGCATATTTCGCCAACCACGGACTGCGGCCCCACGCTTTCGACAAGTAGCCCCTGTACGCGAAACACGTGTCCCACGCACTTTACGGTACAGGCAGCCTCGACTGCCTCTCTGTATTTGGCAAATTTTATTTCTGTTTTTTCCACCTGAAACCCCTCCCCAAAGCCCGCTATCAGCCGCGTAGACACGCGCACCCATCGGACTGAAGGCAGAAAGCGAAGCCCGCATCCGGAACGCTACCGCAGAGCGGACGTTAAACCGGCTGGCCGGTTTTGATCGGCGACAACTCCAGTATTTTTGATTCAAGCTCGGCGAACTGTACCGCGATACGGGCATCCACCTCGCCAAAGTCCGTTTCAACATAGCAGCCGCCTGAGTCCACGGACGAGTCTTCAAGTATATGTATGCCGCCTGAGCTTTCTACCAGGCGTATGAATTCGTCCAGGTGTTCCGTCGCGGTCTCCAGATCGGCAAGGTTGACCCTCACGGTAACCTTCCCGCTTGTCTTTATCCTGGTCAGCGCCGCTTTTATGTTTTCTATGACGACCTGCCGCTGACTCTCCGATATAACCTTGACCACCTTGCGGGCCACGAGCAATGCGAGATCGATGATTTCCTGCTCCGCCTGCTCTATCACCTCAAGGCGTTTGTCCTGGATCCGTTCCATTATAAGCTGGGTTCTGGCGATGAGGCGTTTCACCTCCGCCATGCCTGCTTCATAACCGTCCTTGCGTCCCTGCTCAAAGCCGGCTGCTGCCGCCGTCTTTTCCGCTTCCTCCAACCTGGCCGCCGCCTCCGCTTCGATCTGCGCCGCCCTGACATTAGCATCCTGGATTACCGCGTCAGCCTGCTTCCGCGCCGTCTCCCTGGCGAGTTCAAGTTCCGCTTTTTGCCGTTCAGCCTCTTCCGCAGCGGTTTTTTTCGCGTCCGTAACGATCACTTCCGCCTCGGCCCGGGCCGAATTCAGCATGGCGTCCTTTTCGGCGTTCCAGCGATCCTTGAACGCCTCAGCCTCCCGCCTTAAATCGTCCGCCGTCGGCCCCTCAAAAACCGGCAACAGATCATCCGCCGCCTGCTCTTCGTCAGCGTTTTCCTCAGCCGCGAACGGCGCGTTAAGGGAAACCGCCGTACTCAACGAAACCAGCTCTTCGGGCCTAAAAACCGCCTTAGTCATACCTGTTTCATCCCACACCAATAGTAAGCGCTAAACAGCGTCTTATCAAGGCAGGGCAGGCCAGCCTGCACCAAACATACGCCAATGGCTGAGTCATTGTCCTTGTCATTCGCTGAGCGTGAAAGAGGGCGGGTTACGCGCTTCATCATGGGGGCGCGGCGCTTGCAGGCAGCTTCGTTCAGAAGGGGGCGCAATTTCCCTCTGATGTGGTTTTGCGAGTGGCTTTACGAGTAGGTAGGAGTTTGCGGGAAAAGCGCGTAGCGCGCCGCAAACTCCTATGGCAAGCGCTTCGCGCTTGCCACGGCGGCAATGGGTCAAAAAGACTCATTTTACACGGTTTACGAGGCAGTCCAACCGTCAAAAATTTTTTTCGCCCTTTTTAAAAAAAAATCACAACACGGCGTGCGTGTTGCATTACCGCGAAAAAAGTTGTAATCTTAAAAGCATACAGTCCGCTGTGGGCTGATGTACGGCCCGGGTAAATACACCGGTGGCGGGCGTGGGGCTGAACAGCGAAAATGCCGGTATGAAAAAGTTTTTTACGGTGTTAATTATACTTATAGCGTTGGGAGCGGGCGGTTTCTTTGCCGGCTGGGTGCAGTTGCCTGTGCCGCACGGCTCTTACGGCGTCCTCACTTCAAAAACACACGGCCTTTACGGGAAGGTGGTGGAGGACGGCAGTTTTCTATGGCTGTGGTACAGGTTAATACCCAAAAACACAAAAATCTCTATCTTCGAAATAAAAACGCAGAGCGTTCCGGTAACAGTAGACGGCGCGCTGCCACAGGGTGAAACCTACGCTTCCTTTGCCGGTTTGAAAATTTCTTTTTCGTGGAGGATTTCCGGAAGCGTAGCATTTTCGGTCAACCCTGAAATGCTGCCCCTGCTTGTAAAAGAAGCCGGCATTGCGGATCAGGCGGCTCTCGACGCCTATACCACGCGGCTTGGATCGCAGCTTTCATCATTCATAGAACAGCGGCTCTCTTACTACTGCGCGCAGCGGGAGGTAGTTGAAAGTATAAGCGCGTCGGGTACTTATAAAAACCTTGACGATGATATACGCGCCGCCTTTCCCTACATAAGCCGTCTTTCCTGTTCTTTCACCGTAAAACAGTTTCCCAACTACGACCTTTACGAATCCGCAAAATCTTTGTACGAAGATTACACCGTTCACCAGCGTGATACCCTTAGCAATGAAATAAAGTACAATGCCGCCGAACGCATAAACTCACAGTTTCGTTTGGACGAGCTTTCCAAATACGGCGAGCTTCTGACAAAGTACCCCGTTCTGCTCGACTATATTAAACTGGAAGAAGGAAAATGAAGCGCCACCTGCCGGCGGCGCTTCACCGCAAGAGCAGGGCTTCTTGTGTTTGGGGTGGGGCGCTACCTCGTCGCTGTTTCCAGAATAAGCTCAACGGCGGCGCGGGAAATTTTTAAAGATTTAACTATATCGTCTATGGCCCAGCCCTGTTTTTTGAGACGTATTACATTGTCCCTTATCTCAGGCGATAACGATTCGTTGTCCGTTTTGCTTCTGTCCATAATTTTTTCCGTCAGCTTGATCTGCTGCTTAACCTCACGGTATTTTTCGTCCAGGCGGGTTTCCAGCTCTGCCAGCCACACGCGCGCCTTCTGAAGATTCCGCATACGGTCGTCAATTTCGCTTATTGTTTGATCAAGCGCTGAAAGTTTTTCCATCGTGTCCTGCGCTTTTTCATTTTCATCCGCAAGCGTTTCTATAGACGAGCGTATACCTTCAAGGCTTGCCGTTATACGCTGTATCTCGCCGTTTAGTTTCTGCGCCACCGCCTCGGATTCCTGTAGCGATTTAAAGTTTTTTCCGATTCCATCGGTTGCCGCGTCAAGAATTTGATTTTTCTTTTCTATACGCTGATACTTTTCTTCGGCGGCGGTCATTGAGTCGTCCAGTTTTCTCAGTTTAATCTGCGCTTCCTGTAACATATCGTCCGCGTTGGTTATATGTTTTAGCCTTTCTTCGACAGATTGCGATGTTTGCAGCAGTCGGTTAAAGTTTACTTCCATACGTTCTATACGCTGCTGTTCAATATCAAACTGTGTCATCTTGTTGGCCAGGTCATCTTCCATACGTTTTATTTTTTCAAACTGATTCTTCAATTCGGAAATTTCAATGCCGCGCAGGGCGAGTTTTTCCATGTCCGCGTTGAGGTCGTCAATTTTATTTTCTACATCTTTTTTCATCGCTATTGTTTTATCGATAAGTTCCGTTTTACTGAAAAACTCATCAATACGCCTGCCCGCCTCGTTTATTTCATTTTCCAGAGCCTTGATTCTGTCCGTTGCGGCGTTGATCATTTCCGCGCGCCGTCCGGCAACCTCGAATTCGGTTTCTTCTATTTTTGTGCGCACAGCCGCGAGGCGGTCTTCGTTTTCGGAGCTTAACTCCCTGGTCCGTCTGCGTATACCTTCTATCGCGGCGTCCAATTCGTTGAATCGTTCAGTACAGGCCGTCCTGTACGCCTCAACATCGCCATACGATTTGGCTGCCGCGGACGCAATTTCGCCCAGGCGTTCTTCAATGTTCGCCGCCGTCTTGAGCATTGTTTCTTCCATTTCACGTTCATGCTTTTTCAGTCTTTCGGAATTTTGCAGTTCAAACCGTGATATTTCCGTTTTCAACGTGGCGTCAACACTCTTCCGCGCGTCGTCCACGCTGACTTGAAGCTGGGTTTCAAGCGATTTGATCGATTTTTCGTAACGTTCGGTTTGTGCGCCTATGCTTCTCCCAAGATCATCAAACGCGTTCTTTATGTGTCTAATCTCCTCGTCAAAGCTGGCGTTAAGCTCTTTCTTTTTCTGCTGTAGCGTTTCCCCGCACTCGTGTTCAATCCTACGGCATTCGGCTTCCGCGCTCTCACGCAGCTCGTCAAAACGTTTGCCAAGCCCGTTCCGCCATTCATTCATCTGGTCGTTTATACTTTCGACCCGCTTCGCGAGGTCGGCCCCTGTCGATTCTTCAAATTCTTTCAGGTTGTTCGACACCCTCTCGTACGCATCGTTCTTCAGGCCGCCAATCTCCTTCTCCAGGCTGTCAACCTTCTCCTGTATTGCTTCTATCGATCTGTTAAAACTTTCCAGCACGGCGCCGCGCTCTTTGGTCAGATCCGCTTCAAACGCGTGGAAATCATTTTTTATCTCGTTTTTGACATGCTCTATATGTTCGCGCAGTTCCGCGTCAAGTTTGCCCGCATCGTCAGCCATGTTCGCAAGTGTTTCAATCTGAGCCTCCTGTGCGCGCCGGTACTGTTCTATTGCCGCGTCACTGTCACTCATCACATTTTCCCAAAGACGGCGCTGGTCAAGAGCAAGGGCGTCCAACTCAGAAACGCCGCGCTGCCATTCGGTTTTGTACTTTTGCTGTTCTTCAGAGATACGCTCGCTTTCACCGTCCCA
>JAIRMP010000033.1 GCA_031258615.1 Spirochaetaceae bacterium
TTTTTCCCCGGACAAAACCTTTATATCCGGGGTAACAACAAGATATACAGCAATATGCTGTAGGCATAAGACTACCACGCTGACGGCGGAAAAGTCAAGTACCCAACACGCAAAGCGCAGGGCGACGGGGACTCCAGGTGTAACACGCTTTCTTTCACGCTCAGTGAATATCAAGGACAATGAGTCAGCTACTGGCGTACGTTTGGTGCAGGCTGGCCTGCTTCGGGGTAATCAGGCGGCGCGGGCCGGGAGAGCGAGGCAAGCCTACGGGCGGCTGGTGCGCGTCCTTATCCAATGCTTCGAGCTTTGTCGCGGCGCAAGGCCGCCCTGCGGCTTGCCTCGCTCTCCCGCTCACGTATAAGCCCCCACCCCCCACTTGGGAGGAGAACGAGGAGGAAGCGGGCTTAGGGTCTGCATGGGCGCTCTTAGGGTTTGAGCAGCGCGTCGCTCCGTGGGGCGAAAGCTATAGCGTAAGGGGCGGTCCCCGGTTTGGGGGGCAGTGGAAGACCAAACGGAGGGAATAATGAGGAATGAGGTCTCACGAGGGAGGGCTGGCCTGCTTCGGGGTAATCAGGCGGCGGGGACTCCAGGTGTAACCCGCTTTCTTTCACGCTCAGCGTGCAAGCGTTTCGCGCTTGCATAGGAGTTTGCGCCGCCAGCCTAGCGGCTGGCTTACCGCAAACTCCTACCGTTGTTACATGGCTTAGCGAAGGGGCCCAACCCGTTCTCTTTCACGCTCAGTGAATATCAAGGACAATGAGTCAGCTACTGGCGTACGTTTGGTGCAGGCTGGCCTGCAAAGTGATTGCAACTGTACCGGAAGGGGGGTAAAATTGGATCAGGAGATTTTATGGAAGATGCGGATATTGGGCTGGTAGGGCTCGCGGTTATGGGTGAAAATCTCGTGCTGAACATGGAAAGCAAGGGGTTTACGGTGGCTGTGTACAATCGTACAGCGGCGCGTGTCGATGAATTCCTGGGCGGCAGGGGCGCCGGGAAGCGGATTTCGGGGCACAGGGATATTGCCTCGTTTGTGGCGGCTCTGAAGAAGCCGCGCAAAGTCTTCATCATGGTGAAGGCGGGGGCGGCGGTTGACGATACGATGGCGCGGCTTTTTGACGCGCTGGAAGGCGGCGATGTGATCATTGACGGCGGTAATTCCAACTACCAGGATACCGCGCGGCGCGCCGCCCTTGCCGAGTCGAAGGGCTTTCTGTATGTCGGCGCGGGAGTTTCCGGCGGGGAGGAAGGGGCGTTGCGCGGCCCCAGCATCATGCCGGGCGGTTCGCTGGCCGCGTGGCCGCTCGTTAAGCCCATTTTGCAAAAGATTGCGGCGCAGACTGACGGCTGCCCCTGCTGCGACTGGGTCGGCGAAAACGGGGCGGGGCACTTTGTCAAAATGGTGCATAACGGCATAGAGTACGGCGATATGCAGCTCATCTGCGAGGTGTACCAGATGTTGAAGGACCTGCTCGGCCTTTCTTACCCCGAAATGCGCGATGTGTTCGATGAATGGAACAGGGGCAGGCTCTGCTCCTACCTTGTGGAAATTACGCGGGACATCCTGGGCTTTAACGATGAGGACGGGCAGCCTTTGGTGGAGAAGATTCTGGACACCGCCGGGCAGAAGGGGACGGGAAAGTGGACCGGGATAGCGGCGCTCGACGCGGGAGTGCCGCTCACGCTGATTGCCGAAGCTGTCTTTAGCCGCTGTCTTTCGGCGGTAAAGGACGAGCGGGTGAAGGCGTCCGGGGTATTCCGCGCGCCTGGGATAAGCGCGCCGGCGGACAGGAGGGCTTTCATCGAGGATTTGGAGAAGGCGCTGTACGCGGCAAAGCTGATCTCATACGCGCAGGGCTTTCTGCTGATGCGCGAGGCGGCCAGGGAGCACGGCTGGAAGCTGAATTATGGCGGGATAGCGATGATGTGGCGGGGCGGATGCATCATCCGTTCCGTGTTCCTGGGCAAGATAAAGGAAGCCTACGAAAAGAACGGCGGGCTGGAAAATCTGCTGCTCGATCCGTTCTTCGCGTCCACCATCAATGACGCTGTGGGGGCGCTGCGGCGCGTGGCGGCGGCGGCGGTCCTGAACGGCATACCCGCGCCTGCCCTGACAAGCGCCCTCTCTTACTTTGACGCCTACCGAAGCGAGCGCCTGCCGGCAAACCTGCTACAGGCCCAGCGGGATTACTTCGGGGCGCATACTTACGAGCGTACCGACAGAAAGCGCGGCGAATTCTTTCATACAAACTGGACAGGACATGGCGGCTCGACGAGCTCGTCAACATACAATGTTTAGGAGGAGATTATGGCAAATTTAGTTATTCCACAAAAACAGGCTGGAACTCACGATCTGTTGGCTCTGGGCGCTCTAGTTACCAGGCTCAACCCCGGCGTTGTGCCGTTTGCTGAGGCAAGCGCGTACAGCCTTGTCGTTTCGGGCGGCGAATTCAATGTCGCGGCGAATCTTTCAAACTGCTTCGGCATGGACACCGCGGTGGCCAGCGCGATGGTGAACAACCCTATAGGCAAGCGGATTGACCATTCCGTGCGCTGGATGGGCGTAAAACCCTACTACCGGCATTTTGAGTCGGACGGCGTGCGCGGCCCCAACATGGCTATCGTCTGGAGTGACGAGGGGCACGGCGCCCGCGCGCCTGTAGTGTTCTACAACCGCTCAAACGAGGCGGCGGCCCGGCTTGGCCCCGGCAGTTTCGACTGGAAGACGATGATCGGCGCCGCCGGTAACGGCGCCGCCGGCAGCCCCCGCGCGCGCTGGTTTCATTCCGGCGGTATCTTCGCGTCGCTCTCCGACAGCACGGCCCAGTTGATAATTGAGGGGGCGAAGGCGGCAAAGGAAGCGGGAGCTGTCGTTTCGTTCGACCTGAATTACCGCGCCAAGCTCTGGGCGGTCGCGGCGGCGGAAGCGGGCCTCTCGGCGGCGGCTGCCGAGGAGAAGGCGGCCAAAACCCTGCGCGAGATAACGAAGTATGTGGACGTGCTGGTGGGCAACGAGGAGGACTTGCAGAAGGGGCTTGGCCTTCCGGGGCCGGATGTCGTTTCAAAGGGAAAGCTTGATCCGTCCACATTTTTCGGCATGATAGACGTTGTTGTAAAAGATTTTCCGAACATAAAGGCGGTGGCGACAACGCTGCGCGAGGTTCATTCGACAAACCGCCATTCGTGGGGAGCCGTGCTCTGGCTGGACGGCAAGACATACTCGTCCCCTGTCTGCGAGCTTGACGTTTACGACCGGGTTGGCGGTGGGGACGGCTTTGCTAGCGGCCTGTTTTACGGTCTTTTATCCGGCAGGAGCCCGGAAGAAAGCTTAAGGCTAGGCTGGGCGCACGGGGCGCTGCTTACAACAACGCCCGGCGACACAACAATGGCCGGCTTGGACCAGGTAGAAGCGTTTGCGAAGGGTGGCTCGGCACGTATTCAGCGTTAAATGAAGTTACTGATAGCGATACCGACGTACAACGAAGCGGAAAATATCGAGAAATTTGTAAAAGCCGTATTCGAGAGCCTTCAATCCGTTACCGTTGACGGAAACGTAAACCTGGACGCCGCGGGTATACTTGTGGTTGACGATAATTCTCCTGACGGCACGGCGGGCATTGTGGAAAATCTGATCGGGCTGTACCCCCAGCGCCTGCATCTGCTTAAACGTCCCGGGAAGCAGGGCCTGGGGACAGCCTACCTTGCCGCGTTTGACTGGGGTTTAAGCCGCGGATACGACGTGTTCCTCGAAATGGACGCCGATTTTTCGCACAACCCGTCGTACATTCCCGTGATGTTAAAAGAGATAGAAACGCACGATGTGGTGATAGGTTCGCGCAATGTTTCAGGCGGCGGCGTTGAAGGCTGGTCTTTCTTACGGAATTTTATTTCTAAAGGCGGTTCCCTGTACGCCCGCCTTGTTTTGGGCTGTACGATCAAAGATTTAACCGGCGGATTCAATATGTGGACAAAGGCCGCCCTTGAAAAAATAAACCTGTCCGGCGTTATCTCCAAAGGCTATTCGTTTCAGGTGGAGATGAAATTCCGCGCGTATTCCGCGGGCTCGTGCGTAAAAGAAATACCGATAATCTTTGTTGACAGAAAACTTGGCAAATCAAAAATGTCAAAAAAGATATTTGTGGAAGCCCTGCTAAATATGTGGAAAATAAAGAAAATTACCGGCATCGACAGCGGCATCGACAGCGGTATCGATCAGTTTATCGATCAGTTTATAAAATTTGCCGTAACAGGCGCCCTGGGGACGGTAACCAACCTGCTGATTTTCTTTTTCTGCGCCGATGTATTCGGCCTGCCGGAAATACCGGTGAGCATATTCTGTTTTTTGGTTGCGGTAAGCCAAAACTATGTGTTTAACCACCGCTGGTCGTTCAGGCAAAATACCGGGCAGGAAGCGTTGTCTTTCAAAAAGTGGCTGAAATTTACAGGGGCATCCCTTTTTGGGCTTGCGGCAAACATTGTCATAATGAAGGCGGTTTTATTGAATTTTTCACCGGCCTTTAAGGTGATCGCGCAGGCCTGCGGGATTGCCGCCGGCATGGTAATAAATTTTATTCTTTCAAAATTATTTGTTTTCAGAAGAAATTCGTAAAGGAGGCCGGAAAACAAATGAATGAGCCTCCCCGCCGCAAGCGCGCAAACAAGTTTGCGGCGGGGTATCACCCGTAGAGCGGCAGGGAGGCTCGTTCCGTAAGGAAATTTATCATATGGGGGGTTTACTACCAATTTTTGTAAGTGTTGCTGATTCTAACCGCCGCAAGCGGCGAGGTATTAAACCCCAAAGGCGGAATAAATAATAATCATTCAATTTACGATATGTTTTACATGGTTGTTACAAG
>JAIRMP010000046.1 GCA_031258615.1 Spirochaetaceae bacterium
GATCAGGATTTACTCTGTCTTAATTCTGTTGCCTCATATATTGACGATCACTTCGCCGCCCATCTAAGCCTTGATACCTTAGCCAAAATAGCGTGTATGAGTGTAACAAAATTGAAATACACGTTCAAGGAAGCATACAAGTCCACCATTTCGGAATACATAGTAAACAAACGGTTAGCCCAGGCGGAATATTTGCTGGTGAACACGGACCTCTCTATAAGCAAGGTAGCCCAAGCCGTAGGCTATAAAAAGTCCGTCAATTTTTCCGATGCCTTCAACAAGAATACCGGACTGTTGCCTCTTGCCTACCGCAAAGTATCTACAGAAAAACAGTAATCTGGTTTAACATCTTTTCTGCATCCGCACAGATTTAGTAACCCAGCCCCCAAAAATCACCGAATGAACCGCCCCGCCGCGGAGGCGCAAACAAATTTGCGCGCAAATAAAATTTGCGGCGGGGGGCAGGCCCTACAGACGGAGGACGACTACTTTAGTCATTGGCGTACGTTTGGTGCAGGCTGGCCTGCTTCTGGTTTAGCAGGAAGGCTTCGCGGGGGCCGGGGTCGGCGTGGAAGCGGAGGCGCGGCGTTTGGCGTACACGCAGCAGCGACGCCAGCTTTGCCTGTATAAAACCGGACGCGCTTTCCAGCCCCTCGACACCGCGCAGCAGGCCGTCCTCAGACTTAAAACTGGAAACGTGTACGTCCGCGTACGACAGATCCCGTGAAACATCTACACGGGTAATAGACAGAAAGCTGTCTACCCTGTGATCCTTTACCTTTCCCTCAACTATCAGCGTCCCTATTTTTTCCTGTATCAGCTTTCCAAGCCGTTCACCGCGATAACTCCGCATAAACTTTCGCTCCTCTCTCGTTTACAAGTTTTTTTGCCGCATCGAAGTCGAGTACAGCCCTGGCGCAGAGGATGTCCGGGTCGGTATTCTCCGCGGCTGCCCGCATTTCCCAGTGCAGGTGGGGGCCGGTCGCCAGCCCCGTCATGCCAGACAGACCTATGGCGTCCCCTTCGTTGACAAAAGCGCCTTCCTCAACAGTTATTCTGTCAAGGTGATAGTAGATTGAGTAGACCCCCGGCAGGTGCTCTATCACAACGGAATTGCCGGTAACGATGCGGCTGCGGGCCAGCGCGACCCTTCCCGCGCCGCAGGCCCCTACCGGCGTCCCCACGGGGACGCCGTAATCTATGCCCGCGTGTACCGCCGTATCGCTCCTGCCGTTGGAGTAGCGGTATACGCGCCGCGCGCCAAAAAAGCTGGTACGCCGCGTGTCCGCCGCGACGGGAGGCGTAAAGGGCCCTGCCGTGTACACGACATCGCCCGCGCCTGTGATTATAGACCACAGAAGCTCCGATTCGGCGGTCTTTTTGGGGTCAGGCACGGTGCGGAGCGCGGTATTGACCGGGTTCAGCGGTATTTCTTCCGATGCGAAGCTCCGTTCCCCCAGCTTGAGCCCGAACTCGATCAAAATACCCTGCGTCCCCTCTATCCTCACCAGCGCCACGCCGCCGTCGTACGTTGACGGCGCCGCAAACACAGAAGCCTTGACAGTATGCCCCTCATCATCAAGCGTCCAGTCGAAAAAGCGCGCGCCGCCCAGCTTCTTGCCGTTTGTGTCCAGAAGTACCGCTTTCAGGGCGGCATAACGGGCGGCATCCCCGCCGCTGGCTGGCAGGAAGATCAGCGTAACGGGATCGCCGGGACGCGGTTCCCCGCCTACAAGCGCGTAGAAATCTTCCGGGTTATCCTGCCATATATCGAAGCCAAGCGCGCCTCCTCCGGCAACCTCCGTTGCCGGAGGAGGCGGGGGCGGGGCCGGCTCCGATGACAGGATGTACGAGCGAGACAGACAGGCGATAAACCCAAAACTGGCCGACAGGAACACCGCGCAAAACGCCGCGTCACGGCGTGAAGTATCACGGCGTGAAAAATCACGGCGTGACATTTTTTACTCCATGTCTTTGCAGATCGTATATACAAAGCTGCGGTATATCGACGCCCTTAAACCAGTTATGCTCTATCTTGAAAACAGCGTCCACAGAGTCATTCAGCGTAAAATCCACATTCACCTTTTCCGCCGAATTCCAGTAAACGCCCGACCACTTGTATTTGCCCGCGTCCAGCGTAAGTTTCACGTGGCGCGTCTCTAGTTTTCCGATGAACAGCAAATCAATTATCTTTAAACCGCGGGCAAAAAATACCAGTTCCTTGTTTTCCTTGCCGAATGGCTGGAATGCGTCTACTACTTTGAAAATATCGGGGTTCATGTAGGAAAGCGGCAGCTCGGCGTCTATGTAAATCGTGTTGGCATCCGCCTTTGCCGGAGGAAATTCTATCGTTTTTGCCGCCATACGCAGGCGTTCCATGAAGGCGTCCCATTTTGCGGTTTCTATTGTGAAGCCCGCGGCAAAGCCGTGTCCGCCCCAATCGACGAACAGATCGGCGCACTGATCCAGAATCCCCTGCAAATCGTAGCCGCGCGCCGAGCGCATGGAGCCCGTCCCCGTTTCGCCGTTAACCGACACCACAACGGACGGTATCTTGAAGTGGCCGCTAAGACGGTTGGCCGTGATTCCGGTGGCCCCGCGCGGTATATCTTCCCCCCAGGCAAGCGCAATGTTCCCGCTGTACGCTTCCAGATTCTGCTCGGCAATGGGGCAGGCGATGTTCCAGACACTGACACCGAGTTCCTTGCGCTCTGTATCCAGCGCTATAATCTCCGCGGCAAGCCGGTCACGTTCTTTCGCGTCCTTTTCCAGCAAAAGCTGGGCCGAAATGTTTGCCTTCCCCATGCGTCCCGCCGAATTTATCATCGGGCACAACTGCCACGACACATCGCCTGAGTTAAGTCTGCGCCCGTCCAGGCCCGCTCTGAAGGCAAGCGCGGCAAGTCCCGGATGCATATTGCTGTTCAGAGCCTCTATGCCTGCCCGTATTATGATGCGGTTTTCATTCTGTAGCGGCATCAGATCGGCTATGGTCCCGACCGTGGCAAGCTGTAGATCAAAGCTGTCATCTTCAAACAGGGCTCTCTCCTTCATCCGTGCGTAGGAGACAAACAGGTTAAAGAAAACATCCAGTTCGCCAAAAGCGCCCTGCGCATAACGCCCGGCGCGCGAAATTTCTTTCAGCCGGAACAGACTCTTGCCGGCGGCAACCGGCATGGCGGCGCCTATCTCCGGTTGCAGATCAGCCATGTTGAACTCAACATTCTTCCCGAAAACCGTTAAAAGCGCCTTTTTTTGCAGCGGCGCGTCCCACGTAAAGATCGCCTGGCCTGAAAGAAACGCGCCCAGCCGCGTATCGTTTATACCGACGGTTCCGGGAACAAGCGTTTCCGTCAGCCTGTCTATCATAACATGGTTTCTCAACTTTAAAACTTCGATAACCCACGCGCCGTCATTGGCCGGGCGCGTGTTAAGCAGGCAGATTGGCTGACCGTAGTACGCGCTCTTCAACGCAAACCGTATTGCTGACGCCAGTTTGTACGCTACCCCGCAGCCGGCAAGATCAGGGAACGGGTAGATGTATTTTTCTCCGTCTTCATTTTTTATTTTTGGGTCTACTATCGTATAGGCGGGAGGCAGGGTTTCCTGCGGTCTGTGGTGATCCGTTACCACCACGTCTATATTTAACTCGTTTGCCCGCTCAATTTCCTTAACATTCGAGATGCCGCAGTCCAGCGTTACTATCAGCGTCCCGTACTGTGCGGCAAACTCCTCCACCGCTTCTATCGTAAGCCCGTAAGGTTCATCACCCTGCGGCAGTTTCCAGCTTACGTCCATACCGAGTGAATTCAGAAGTTCAACTATAATCGCGATGCTTGTTACCCCGTCCGCGTCGCGGTCGCCAAACACCAAAACCTTCTCGCCCTCCTCCTTAGCTGCCAGGATACGCTCAACCGCATCCTCCATGCCCCGAATCATGAAGGGGCTGCGTAAATACCTCTTATCGCTTTCCAGGTAGTACTGAATATCCACAGGCTCAGTTATGCCGCGCCTGACCAGTATGGAGGCTGTCAGCAGATCGCAGGCGTATTTCTTTGAAATTTCTTTGATTGTTTCCGCGGGAACATCCTTCTTTTTCCAATCCATGTTTGCCACCCTATAACCATTTTCTCTACAGCATTTATAGTCTCTAACATTTCATCCTGCCACAGAATCCATCCCACCGTAAACCCCCCGCAGGCCAGGCATGATAGGCGGAATATGTTGACCGCGAAAAACTTTGTGATAGTATTTGAATATCTGCTTGGGGTACGCGGACATTCAGTCCAAGGGGGTAGGTGTCCGCTTCAATGTTTTTGTTTCCGCTAAATAGTTAAAGTTAAGGATGAAGCGTGATAGTGGCAAAAATCTACACAATGGGCGAGCTAATAGTCGAAATAATGCGTATAGAAAACGACAGACCGCTGAACAAAACGGCTCTGTTCAAGGGGCCGTTCCCGTCAGGAGCGCCGGCGATATTTATATCAACCGCCGCCCGGCTTGCCGCTGTGAGTCGCGCCAGTGGCGCGGCGCACACGCGGGTCGAGGGTGCGCCGGCAGGCGGACTGGATTGCTTCGCCCCACAACAGCGGTTGGAGTTTGCGGTAAGCAATCCGCCTTGCGGCGGCTGACACCACCGACCCGCGTGTGGGTTGTGCCGCCGGCACAACCGCACAGCGGCAAGCCGCTTCACGGCTTGTGGCGCAAACTCCAGAGACAACCGCGCAGCGGTTGTCCAAGCGCGCAGCGCTTGCCACGCTCGCAATGACGGGGCTTGCCGCTTACCCCCCCCCCCCCCCCACCCCATAAGCCTCCGCACGCGGCTACAGTGTCGACGATTGAATAACCCGCACTGATACGCAATACTGCTTTCAGTGAGGTAATAAATATGGCTATACATCTGGACGAACAGGAAGACCTAATTGATATATGCCTGGACAACGT
>JAIRMP010000066.1 GCA_031258615.1 Spirochaetaceae bacterium
GCCGCAGGCTTGCATAGGAGCGTGAAAGAAGGCCAGCCTGCGCCGTAGGCAGGCAGGCGGCTTACGCGCTTCGGCCTTGCGAGCAGTCCTGACAAGCAGGGTGGAGTTTGCGGTAAGCCCGCCAAAGGCGGGCGGCGCAAACTCCTATGCAAGCGCGAAGCGCTTGCACGCTGAGCGTGAAAGATAACGGGTTACGCGCTTCAGCGAGCGGCTTTACGAGTAGGTAGGAGTTTGCGGTAAGCAAGCCGCCAGGCTTGCGCCGCAAACTCCGGAGACAACCGCGTAGCGGTTGTCCAGTTTGCGGCGGGGAGGTTCATTTCATAGTAAAAACATCGAAAATATTATTGACCAAAAGCCGCGTGAACGGCATAATCGGATAGACGGTACTATCTGAAATATCAGCTTAAATGGAGGAGATGAACATGAGTTATACAGGAAAGTATGAACTTTGGGAACTGCTTGCCGACCTGAAAAGCGACTGCCGGTGGCTGGATCTTAGCCTTGAACTTAGCCCGCAAACGCCGCACTGGCAGGGGTTTAAACCGCTTGAGGTAAAACCGCTTTACACCTTTGAGAACACGGAAGGCGTATTCTGCGCGAATCAGTACACGGTGGCAGGGCAGTACGGTACGCACATAGACTTCCCCGGCCACTTCGATCCCAAAGGGCGGCTGGCGCAAGAGTACGGCGTTCCGGACATGGCCTACCCGCTCGTCGTGATCGATAAGTCCGCCGAGGTCAAAGCAAACCCCGACTACGAACTTAGCAAGCTGGATGTCCTCGAATTCGAAAAGGTAAACGGTCCTGTGCCGACAGGTTCTTTTGTTGTGTTCCGCAGCGATTGGTCAAAGCGCTCGGCGGAGGACTACGAGAACAAGGATGCGGAAGGCAATTCCCATTTTCCCGGATGGAGCATGGAGGCCCTGGAATACCTGATCGAGGAGCGGAATATTGCGGTGATAGGGCACGAAACGCCCGACACCGATTCGGCCAAGAGCGGAAACGAGCGGGGCATGGTATGCGAGGATTATGTGCTGAAACAGGGAAAGCTGAACGTAGAACTGCTGCGGGGCCTTGACCAGGCGCCTGCCGTGGGCGCGATTGCGTTCATCACCTTTCCAAACGTAAGGGACGGCGTCGGCTTTCCAAGCCGTGTCTTTGCCATCGCGCCAAAATAGGGCAGAAAACCGCTCCCCTTCACCGCAATGCCCCATCATGATTGGCGCGCCGGGGTTTTATACGCGAAGCGCGGCGCAACCTCCTGTGGCAAGCCGTCATTGCGAGCGACGCGAAGCAATCCACTGTGCGAGCCGCCTCGCATGGATCGCTTCGCGCTTGCCACAACATCATCGAGTGCAAAAGCCTGTGGAAAAACATCTCTATCTTCGACTTCAACAAGGTTTGCGGCTATGCGTACATATACTCCGCGCTGCGAAAAGCGCCGCTTGATGACATCACGGTAACCTTCATAGCGGACCCGTACCCGCGCAGCCTGTTTGCTTACCTTCGCAGGCTGGGCTACGCGGTTAAGGAAATCTGGGCGGTCTTTCTACAGGGTATCAGGTGAATCAAGCTGGGCGGGAAGCTGCATGGATGTTTCAAAGTAACCTGTGCTCCGTTTTTTTACGCTGATATCGAGCAGCGCGTAGCCGTCTTTTTCATTCAATTTGAAGCCGCGTATCAGCAACGGGTCCTGGGCGGAAAGCCCGGCCTCGTCCGCTATGGAGCCGCGCACCACCTTTTTGATCAGGTATGACGGCGTGAATTTGCCGGCCACGCCGTTCTGTAATATTATGCCGAAAAGAGGCGCCGCCATACGTTCACGGCTGTCCAGCTTTGCCGCTTCCGCGAGGGGAAGGGCGGGGCGTTCGGCGCTTTGCATCACGCGGATGGCGCCGTCAGAGGTTTCCAGCGCCACCAGCTCGCCGGGACGGTTCTGGAACAGGCTGTCCTGCAACGCGGTGATAAAGCCGCCGTTTTGCCGCGCCGCCGGCTGGCTGTTAAGGCTTTTTATGGAAACACCGTCCGGTACATGAAGCTCGGCGGCAGGCGTAAGCGGGGCGACATAGAGGACTTCCGCTCCGCCGGGAGTTTCGGCAAGGGTGAGGCCCAGCCAGGGGCGCTTCGCCTTGCCGCCCTTGATCATCCCGGGAAGCGCGGCGGCGAGCCGTTCCGCGGGAACGGCAAAGTTCAGACCCGGAAACTGTTCTATCCCGGCAAAAACTATGCCCACAAGCCGCCCGTCCATATCAATTACGGGGCCGCCGGAGTTACCGTGGTTTACCGCGGCGTCAACCTGGATCACGTCCCCTATTTGCAGGAGCCGCCGCCCCGTCGCGGAGACTATCCCCATCGTAACCGTTTTTTCAAGGCCCACAGGGGAGCCTATCGCCAGAATCGTGTCGCCGACATTGGGGCTTACCCGGTCAACGACTGAGAACACATAGGAACTCTTGTATTCGGTCTTTATCAGGGCAAGGTCAAGCGTTTTGTCCCATCCTATGACCTTTGCCGGTATGCGGGCGCTTGCCGCGTCCCCCATCCTGATGTACATACGGGAGTAACCTTCGTAGGTGGGGTCTACCTCGCTTGCGATAACATGGTAGTTTGTTATCAGAAGCCCGGACGTGTCGACAAAAAACGCGCTGCCCAGCACCCTGTCGTTGAAGCCTCTGCCCCTCTCCACCTTTATCCCGCGGTCAACAATCACGGTAGCCACGCCGTTTATCATATCGGCGGGGCTGTCCCGGCCCTCGGCATAGGCGCGCAGGGACTGCGGCGCCTCGGCATCCAGGCTGACGGCAAGGTTAAGGAAGTGGGCCGCCGTCCGTCGCTGCCGCGCCTTCACTGCCCGTTCAAGGAACAGCACGGCGTCCTCAGCTCCAAGCGCCCCCTGCTGCTCCGCCTGAACCGCCGTCAAAAAGGCCGCCAGATCGTTGCCGCCGTCAAGATATTCTTTCGCTTCGGCCAGGAGGTAAGCGCCGTTTGTACCGTTTTCTACGCTGATCCCAAGCGCGGACAGGGATCGTTCAAGCGAAGCGGCATCGTCCCAGCGCTTTTCGGCAACCGCCGCCGCCTGACGTTCCACAAGGTTCTTTACCGCCCTGTCCCGCAGCGCGGCAATCCTCTCCTCCGCGGCCCGCCACCTGCCGCCTGAATCGCCTGAAGCCTCGTCCCTGATTTCCAAACCGCCGTACATCGCCTCGTACATCCCGATAAGGTGTATGGCTTTTTCAGGCTCAGCGTCCACCGCCTCCTCTATCTGCTCAACGCGAAAGTCCCGCGTCGGACGCGGAGGCTTTAGCCGCTGTTCCGCGCTTCTTGCAGAGATGCAGGAGGACAGGAGGACGAGTGCCAGCAGGCCCGCCTGCGTCCTAATATTCTTCACGGTATTCAATAAATCCATCTCCATCCCAATCACTTTCGATAACTTCAATTTCAGGCCGCAAAGCGCCGGAAAGCAGGGAAAAAGAGGCATCCGGCCTCTTAAAACGCCGCGCTGTTTCCATACGCCCGTCAAGATCGAGGTCTATACGCTGAAAGACGGGCAGACCCTTTTCATAGCCGGTTTCCGCGACCAGGCGTCCGTCAAGGTACTCCTTTGCGGAGAAAATAACGCCGCCCTCACACTCGAAGCGCTCTATGCTGCCCGGAAAGTTAGCGCCCGGATGTTCAACGCGGTAGGCGTGGGCAAGCATCAGCTGATCCGTGAACATAGCGCCTCCCGCTTCGGGCTCGGGAAAGGGTATCCCGTCCGGGCCGCCCAGCGTTTCAAAGCGTACAACGGGATGGTTGAGTTCCATCGGGCGGAAGAAGTATCGCGTTTTGCCCCGCGCCGCCTCGCGCAGCGCGGGGTACTTTTCCCAAACTAGCAATACTTTGCCGGTTCCGCCCGCTTCCGTGTCATCCGCGTATACCAGTTCGCCGCTTACAGGCCAGCCCGCCTCGAACACGACAAGGATTTCATCAACGCCGTCCTGATCCTCATCCAGCGTGTAAGATACAACGCTCCCGCCGCGGTAGCCGGCGCTGGAGTCCGCCACCCCGTCCCCGTTGCGATCGCCTGTTATCGTCCCGGAAAAGGACAGCAGCCGCCGGAGAAACTCCGACCGCGCCCCGCTAGTTCGGAGCAATCCCCACACGGCAACAAGGGTATCCCGGTCAAGCGCCGAAACTCCTACCTTTGTTGCGGGTGCGGGTGGGGGAGCGGTATCGGAGGGAAACATTTCGTCAATCGCCGCGTCCTCACCGATAATCCCCATTTCAAGGCAGACGGGAAGCGCGGCGATCCGCGCCTCCCGCCCCGCCCCGCCCGTCTGGAGCCAGGCGGCAAGCAGGCGGCGCGCCTCGTCCCTGTCGGCAATGAACGGCGCGGCATAACGGATAAGATCGCCGTCAACATCAAGCAGCGCGGGAAGCCGTTTTAGCGCGGTATCGACAAGGGCGCGTTCAGCGCCGTCCGGCGCCGTCCTTGCGGCGGCGCGCCGGAACAGTATGCGGGGAAAGGCGGGGTTGTAAGGGTAATGTTCAAGCGCCGCCGCGAGCGCGGCGTAAAAATTCGCCGCTCCGGGCAGGTACCCCATCGCCAAAAGCCGCAGTTCCGCCGCGCGTTCATCCCCGTCCAGTTCAGAAAGGGCGTTCAGAGCCTGGTTGTAAAGGCGCAGGTGTATCAGGGCCTCCGCCTCGGCGCAAAGCGCGTCCCTCCTTGAGTACAGCGTCCAGCGGTCGGTAGCGAGCGCGAGACGCGCCGCCGTCAAAACCTCGCGCATGGGGGCGGAAAGCTCTTTTTTTACGAGCGCCAGCAGATAGGAAAGGTCTGAAGAAACGGGCGCGTAATCGGCGGCGCGCAGCAAAAAAGCCTCCGCCTGCGGAAAACGCTTTTCCCGAAAAGCGTTTTCCGCCCACTCCGCGTACCGCGCCGCGATAGCCTCCTCGCCGGTGGCAGAACGCGGCCCATTTCCTTGCGCGGACAGTTTTTCAGCCGAGGCAAGAGCGTAAAAGCAGGCAAACGCGCAAACGGCGCGAATGAGCGGCGTCCGTGACAGGCAAGAAACCGATTTCATACCTTATTGGGCCTTGCAAACCTCGATGCCGGGCAGTTTTTTGCCTTCCAGAAGCTCCAAAGAAGCGCCGCCGCCTGTGGAAACGTGGCTCATCCTGCCGGCAAGACCGAATTTGTTCACGGCGGCGACGGAATCCCCGCCCCCAACAACCGTAACGCAGCCTTTTTGCGTAGCGCCGGCCACGAGTTTGGCGAGCTCTTCCGTTCCTTTGGCGAAAGCGTCGAACTCAAACACGCCTACAGGCCCGTTCCAGACTATCGTCTTTGCCCCATCAAGTGTTTTTTTGTAAAGCTCTATCGTTTTTGGTCCTACATCCAGGCCCATCAGGTTATCAGGCAGGTCGATTCCGTCTACGGCAACAGGGCTGGAAGCCGCGTCAAAAGCCTCCGCCGCCACATGATCCAACGGCAGCGCTATCTTTACGCCGGCCTTATCCGCCGCGGCAAGGATTTCCTTAGCTGTACCAAGCTGGTCGTCTTCCACAAGGGACTTACCCGTCTTGCGGCCCTGTGCCGCCAGAAACGTGAACGCCATGCCGCCCCCTATCACCAGCGCGGAAGCGTTCTTCAACAGACTTTCCAGCACGGCAATTTTGGACGACACCTTGGCCCCGCCTATTATGGCGACAAGCGGTTTTTGCGGGCCGGTAACGATCGGTTCAAGGTAGCTCACCTCCTTTTCCATCAGAAAGCCGGCCACGGCAGGCACAAAGCGGGCAATGCTGGCGGTAGAGGCGTGATCGCGGTGCGCCGTCCCGAACGCGTCGTTCACAAACACATCGCCGTAAGAGGCGAGTTCCCTAGCGAGCCTGTCCCGCGCCTCCCCGTCTTTCGAGGTTTCTTCCTTATGAAACCGGGTATTTTCCAGCATCACGACCGAGCCCTCCGGCTGCGACTCGATGAACGGCTTCTTGCCGAAGCAGCCGTCCTCGCCGACAAAAATCACCGGTTTACCCAGCTTACCGGCAAGGTAATCCGCTACCGGCCTCATGCGGCATTTGCCCTCGATGAAGGCGGCCTCGTCAAAGCTCTTGCCCGACTTTTCAGCCTTCTCACGGGCAGCCTTCGCATCTTTGGCCGGGTCGCCCAGGTGGCTCATCAGCGTAAGGCTTTTTGCGCCCTGCTCCAAAATGTAGTTGATTGTCGGCAGTGCCGCGACAATGCGCGTATCGTCCTGCACGACACCGTCCCTCATCGGCACGTTAAAATCAACGCGCATGATCACGCGCCTGCCTTTCAGATCAAGCGATTTTATCGTCTTTAGCATAGTTTTCTCCTATATGCTATCGAATCATAGAGTATTTTCCGGTTTTCATAAAGTCCCCGCTTTGAAGTGTCCCCACACCGCCTTCCCGTGCGCCTTCAACGTGGTAAAAGGAATATTCCCCCTAATTGCCCGCCAGGTTGTACATCTTGGAATTGTACATCTTGGAATCGAGGACAGCGGCCCCTTCCTTGTATTTTCCCAGCCCGACGCCGTCCATTATAACAAGGACAAGCTGCCCCTTGCCCCCTTCCATGCGGGATTCTTTTTCAGCGCTTCCATAAAACTCTCCATTATTCCGTGTAAAAACGTTAGTAAAAATGTTAATACAAAATGTTTCGATGAAAACGTTAAATCGTCTCCGTTCCAGTCTACAAAAAAACGCCCCCTCCAAAACACAGGCCGGCCTGCACCAGCAGTTTTACTTTTTGATTTGGACATTCCCGTCATTTCCAGGCGCGCAAGCCGCCGAAGCAATCGCTTGTCGAGCCTCCTCGCATGGATTGCTTCACGCCCTGGCGGGCGCTCGCAATGACGGGCGCAGGTCAAAAAGAACATTGCCACAAAAGCGCTGGTAACGATGACATACCTAAGCCGTAGACTGCGGCGTTAAAGCCAACATCTCTCAGCCCCGCATTTTTTGCCGGCCAGACCGCCAGCGGGTGTCACATCCGCTACGCGGCAGCGTCCCCCAAAGCAGGCTTCGGCTTCTGCCCTCTCTTCGATAAGGGCGCGTGTCTACGCGGCTGATAGTCGGTTTACATTCCGCCTTCGGTATGAGGGGGCGCCCACCAGTGAGCCTCACATCCGCTCCGTGGTAGCATCCCGGCAGGCCAGCCTGCACCGAACATACGCGGGTAGATTCATAGTTGTCCTGTTTATTCGCAGTGGGGTCTAATACCCAGCCCTTTAGGGCGGTTAGATTTTGTAACACCAACAAAAAATGGTAGTAGACCACTGCCACCTACCGCGTGTCTGGTGTGCCACCGGCACACCAGACAGCGGCAAGCCGCTTTGCGGCTTGTGATCACTTTCGCGGGAAACCACTACCCAGGCAAGCTGTTTGAGTACCTCACCGGAGAGCTTGGTTACAGCGTTAAGGAGGCGTGGTCTGGCATTTACCACATAAGCGGTGGTACAATGGCGATGCAGTTGATCAACCGGAAGCGGCTTTCGGGCGAGAATCTTTGGGTGAAGGGGCTTGGGGACGATTTGAGTTTTGAGGAGTTGAATAGTCTGATAGCGGGGAGCGTTGAGGAGGAATCCGCCGTAAAGGGGGCGATAGTAGAAGAAAACAAACGGCTCAGGCGGGAGCATGAGCGGTTTAGGCAGGAAACCGAAAGGCTCAGGCGGGAAATTGAACAGTTAAGGGGTAACGTTTAAGAGGCCCAAACGCAAAGCGCTTGCCAATGATAAAAAGGCGGCTGACACCAATGGTGTCAGCCGCATTGCTCATTGTTCATGGCGCCGCCATTGCGAGGAGCACAAGCCGCTTGTCATTGCGAGGAGCGCAGCGACGAAGCAATCCAGGCGGGAAATTGAACAGTTGAGGGGTAACGTTTAAGAGGCCCAAACGCAAAGTGCTTGCCAATGAACCGCCCCGCAGCATCCCGAACAATCCGTCCATGTGCCGCAGATGGCAAAGGTAAAGACGCATTTCCGGGCTGAAGAGGCCCGCGTCCACGCCTTGCAGCGTACGCGCGATCTCTTCTTGTGTCAGCCTTCCCTCCAGCCAGGGGCCGTGCGCCTCCATGGTGACGGCAAAGCAGAACAGCGGCCGCTCCGCCCCGGCCATCTCTTCCAGCATTCTATTTCCCAATGCGGCATCGCTCGCATACGGCCCGAACCTTTCCATCTCT
>JAIRMP010000068.1 GCA_031258615.1 Spirochaetaceae bacterium
TTTGCCATTGCCAGTTGGCCTTCCCGTGTTCCGGGCAGCCAGTCAGTTGTTTTTGACATATTTCCTCCTTGAGTCTTTTTTTATGTTTTCGCCCTGATTCACGCTGAACCGGCCAACGGCCAGGTCGTTCTTGCCAACGGGCGAGTCGTTCTTGCCAACGGATAACTTGTTCTTGCCAACGGATAACTTGTTCTTGCCAACGGATGACTTGTTCTTGCCAACGAATGACTTGTTTTTGCCAACGGATGACTCATTCTTGCCAACGAATGACTTGTTTTTGCCAACGGACAAGTCGTTCTTGCCAACGAATGACTTGTTTTTGCCAACGGATGAATTGTAATTGCCGGCAGCCGGGCTGTCAGCCGTTAATAGTGAACAGTTAATGGTGAATAGTGAGCCGGAAGCCGTTACCGGCTGGGTAGAGGCTGTTTCCGGCAGGTTGGAAGCAGTCTCCGGCGGTGTAGAGGCGGTTATCGATGCGGCGGAAGTATCTACCGGAAGTCTGTTTTTATCCCTGGGGGGGGGGGGGGTAGAGAGATGTTGAAATTCATGACGGCCTCCTTAAGTCCTTGGGTCACTTGTAATTGACAGCGTCAACGCTGCCAGTACAGTTTACACGCGCTGTGGGCGGGATGTCAAGTGCCCGCAAACAAGCGCCCACAAACAAGTTTGCGGCGGGGGAGCAGTCCCTACTAAGTTTAATCATCTATAGTATGCCGCAATGACCGGGGGCTTGTCAAAAGTCCCCGTGATATGGTATACTCAAGCCTGATGGCAAGCCGGAACCCCGGTCCAAGCCTCAAGCCCCCGCCTTTAGGCATGGGGTAGCTGACTTACAAACATTAAGGAAGTATAAAATGGAAAACGTAAATGAAATGGAAAACGTAAATGAAGCGGGAGAACAAGCTGAAAAGGCGGAACAAGAGCAAAGAGAGGCGGAACAAGCGGGGGCGTCAATGGCAACACTCCATAGCGCTGCCGTAAAAAACACCTCTTCTTTTGTGGCGGTAATAGAGGCTATCAACAATGACAAAGCAGGCGGTGATTATACCATTACCCTGGAAGGGAACTTTAGCGCTAATGCCGTCAGCTTTGCCGGCAACGCCGCTAAAACCATTACAATTAAAGGGGACGGAACAGCGCGCGCCATATCAAACGATGGCAGCAAAGCGCTGTTTAGAATACCGAAAGGCATAACTCTGGTGCTGGAGAAGGGGCTTATCCTTGACGGCAAATGCAAAAGGGCATCGCTTGTGATTGTAGATGGCGGTACGCTTGTTATGAACAGCGGCTCGACAGTACGGGGCGCTAAAGTAAATGGCGTGTGTGTGTATAAAAACGGAATCTTTGTTATGACAGGCGGAAGCGTAAGCCGTAATACTTCCTCCTACAACTGCGGCGGTGTGTATGTGTATAATGGAACCTTTACCATGAAAGGAGGAAGCATAAGCGGTAATATCGCCAACGGCAACGGCGGCGGCGTGTTTGTGGCCGACAAGGGAACGTTTATTATGGAAGGTGGAGCCATAAGCGATAATACCGCCTCATTCGCCGGCGGCGGCGTGCTTGTGTGGAAAAATGGAACATTTATTATGGAAGGCGGAGCCATAAGCGGCAATACCGCCTCCCTCGCCGGCGGCGGCGCGCTTGTGTATGGTAGTGGAACGTTCGTTAAGAGTGGCAGTAGTACTATTGACGCCGCAAACAAGGCGGATCAGGGAAAAGCGGTATATGTATATGACTCTACCGCTAGAGTACGCAACAGCGCCGCAGGTCCGGGTCTAAACCTTGACAGCCGTGTGGAAGGTTCCGAAGGCGGCTGGGAAGCAGGCGCGCCTGCGTCATAATGGGCGGCCCGGCGCTGCAAGCTGATGCGGAGGGGCGGCTTTTTGCCGACAGGGAGCGCATCCGGCACAGGACTTGGGCTTGCCATAGTCCGCCATATCGCTCTGACGCGCGGTGGAAGCGGAAAGCCGCACGGCGACGGCTCCGTATTCAGGCTCCGCCTGCCCGCGCCGAAAAACAGCGCGTAAACCATTTTACGCCAAGTACGGACACGTTCCTGTTTTTAACACGGCAAGCAGGTTTTCTACGGCCATCATGCCCATGCTATGCGTCGCTTCGATAGTTGCGGCTCCTGCGTGCGGGCTTACAACACAGTTTGGCAATGTACAGAGCGGGCTGCCACAGAGCGATTCATCGACGCTTACGTCAAGACCGGCGGCAAAAATGCCGCCTGTCTTGAGTGCGTTGTAGAGAGCGCCTTCGTCCACTATGCCGCCGCGCGCCGTATTTACGATGACTGCGGTCTTTTTCATTTTTTTGAATTGATTTGTCGAAATCATCCCCCGTGTCTCCGCTGTTAGAGGCAGGTGAATCGTAATAAAATCAGATTCAGCACATAGAGCGTCCGGATTCATGTATACGCCGCCCAGACGTAAGACAGCCTCGTCGTCCTGACGCGCATCGTAACAGAGGAGGCGCATATCAAAACCGGAAGCCCGTTTCATTACACATTTTCCGATGCGTCCTGTACCGACCACGCCGAGCGTCTTCCGGCACATCTCCAGGCCGAGAGGCCGTTCCACAGCGCCCCTCTTTACCATCGCGTCCATGTAAGGTACATGGCGCGCG
The DNA here is from genome assembly GCA_031258615.1 of Spirochaetaceae bacterium. Taxonomy (GTDB): domain Bacteria; phylum Spirochaetota; class Spirochaetia; order Treponematales; family Breznakiellaceae; genus JAIRMY01. The sequence continues at coordinate 2,635 of JAIRMP010000068.1, forward strand.
GCGGCAAGCATGAGGGCTATCGTCAAATCCGCCACAGAATCGCTGTTTGCCCCCGGCGTGTACGCTACCTTGACGCCATTTTTACGGGCGGCGTCAAGGTCAATCGCGTCGCAGCCTACCCCGTAGCGTGAAATGACTTTGAGCTTTTTACAGTTATGCAGGGTATCCTCGCTGTAACGCTCCAGGCCGGCAATGACGCCGTCCGCTTCGCCCAGCAGTTCCCGCCATTCTTCCTCATCTTTTGGGCGAATCACGTTGCAGCCCGCCTCCATAAGCAGGTTGAGCGGCAGAGGGTTCGCTTTGGCAAAGGAACGGGCCGTTACAAGGATGGTATGGATGGTATTCCCGCCGCCGTCCCGTATGCCGGCGTCCGCGTCTGTCATGGCGTCAACCGTGGCATATACTTTTTGTGGGCCTCTTCCAGGCTCGATACGGCTACGTGGGTATAGATTTGCGTCGTGCTTATGTCGGCGTGGCCCAAGAGTTCCTGCACGGAACGGAGGTCCGCGCCTCCTCTAAGGAGTTCGGTGGCAAAACTGTGCCGCAACGTATGGAGCTTTGAGCTTGTGCCGTTTTGCCCGGCGAGCGCCGCGTAATTCTTCCAGATGCCCTTGCGTCCAAGCCGCCGCCCAAACCGGTTTAGAAACAGCGCGTTGGACTTGCGCCCCGCCTTGAGAAGGCCGGGACGTCCCTCACGGAGGTAACGGAGCAGCGCATCCTCGGCGGCGGATCCGAAGGGCACGAGCCTCTCCTTGCTTCCCTTGCCGGTAACCCGTACCACGGCCTCGTTAAAAAAGCAGTCGTCAACGTTGAGACCCACCGCCTCCGAGACGCGGAGGCCGGACGAGTACACCAGTTCGAACAGGGCCCTGTCCCGCAGGCCCGCCGGCGTACCTGTGTCTATCAGGGCAAGCAGCGCATCTATCGATTCGTCCGGGAGCGCTTCCGGCAGCCGGAGTTCACGCCTGGGCGCTTCGAGCAGCGAGGCCGGGTTATCGTTTCGCTCACCCGAATCGATCAGGAAGCGGTAGAATGAACGGAGCGCGGCGATGGCCTTCGCCGCGCTCCGCCCGCCTATCCCGTCACGCAGCATCCGTTCATCCAGGTAGCGTACCAGCATCGCGCTGTCCGCGGCTTTCGCGCCCGCGGCTCCGGCGTAGTCAAGCAACTGCCTGATTTCGGCAACGTAGGTTTCTACTGAAAGCCGTGACAGGCGCTCCACGCTTACGAGCCTTGAACGGTACCTCTCAACAAGGGCGTTATCCGGCGCAGTTTTGGTTGAACTTACCGTAGTTTTCAAATACACTCACATTGCCGCGGCGCATGACGGTAGGCACATCAAGATCCTCACCGCGATGCGGCAGCGGCGGCTGTTTGTCCCCGCCCCCGCGCAGATTCTCCCATTCATCGCCAAAGAGAAAATCGCTGTGCTTTTCAGCCGCCTTCTTTTCCTCCTCAAGTTTGGCGGTATTTATTTTTGTAACGGAAGGGTCTTCGAAGCCTGTCGCCACGACAGTTACCTGGACTTTTCCTTCCATGCTCTCGTCTATGACCCAGCCCGTCTTTATCTGGACATCCTCATCCGCCGATTCGGTTACCTTGTTCACCACATCCTGGAATTCGGGCGGAGAAAAATCTTTGCCGGCGGTAACATTCACCAGTATTTTTTTCGCGCCGTTTATAGACGACTCTTCAAGCATGGGATTGCTCATGGCCGCCTGAGCCGCCTCTATCGCGCGGTTTTCGCCGGAACCGCGCCCTATGCCTATCAGGGCGCCGCCCTGTCCCCGCGTAAATTCGCGCACATCGGCAAAGTCAATATTTATCTCGCCATGCTTTGTGATCATGTCCGAGATGCCCTGTATGCCCTGCCGGAGTACGTCGTCAACCTTTAGAAACATTTCCGGCATGGAAGAATGGCGGTCAACTATCTTGTAAACATTTTGATTGGGGATGGTTATGATAACATCGACAACGGAGCGCAGCTTGGCGAGCCCTTCTTTGGCAATATTCATCTTGATTTTTCCCTCAAAATCAAACGGCATTGTTACAACACCCACCGTGAGCGCCCCCAGCGATCTGGCGATCTCCGCGATAACGGGAGCGGAACCGGTACCCGTGCCTCCACCCAGACCGGTGGCAACGAACACCATGTCCGCGCCGCGCAGGGCGTTTTCTATCATCTCGCGGTCCTCCATAGCGGCGTTCTCGCCCACTTCGGGCCGTCCGCCCGCACCGAGACCGCCGGTCAGTTTAGTGCCGATAGGCAGTTTTACAAGCGCCTTACTCTTGTTTAGCGCCTGCAAATCGGTGTTTGCCGTTATAAACTGAACATTCTCCAAACCGCATTCAATCATGCGGTTTACCGCGTTGGAACCGCCGCCGCCAGGTCCTATAACCTTGATTTTGGTCTCGCTTTGCCCGGCAACTTCCACACCAGAAACTCCCAAGATATTCATAATATCCCCCAAATCCTATAATTTTATTTTATCCGCTATCGCGGTTTTTTCACAAATAATATCCGTAAATGCCGGTCCGGGTAAACCCACACTCCCCGGCGTTCATCCTCACACCATGACAGTAAGCGCCTGCGCCTGCTAAAAAGCAGCCACACCCGGCAGAATTCACGGATGTACTGTAAAGCTGCCCGTGTACTAAACCCCGCTAACGGGCGGCGCAGGCTGGTCTGCCTAAAAAAATTCACGTTTTACCCAGTGTACCATCCTGCCAAAAGCGGCAAGCGGATTCATTGCGCCGGTATGCGGAGAACCTGAGTCCTCGCCCCCCTGGGAGGGCGCCGCGCCGCCGTCCCGTTCGTTACCTTCCAGCGCGAGCCCGACAGCGGTGGCATAGGCCGGGTTGCGGTAATCGTCAACCAGGCCGCCGACAGGCAGCGGGTTACCTACGCGGACAGGCAGGTTAAAGACTTCCGTCGCGAGGTCCGCGGCCCCCAGCAGATTCGCCCCGCCGCCTGTAATGACGACGCCGCCGCCAAGCGCCCGCAAGGGCCAGTTCTCTTCAATTTTTGCCCTGACAAGCTGAAATATTTCCGTCATGCGCGGCTTTACGATACCCAGAATCAGTGAGCGGGGAATAGGCAACGGCGCGCGCCCGCCCATACCCGGCACGATTATCGTCTCGTCCACCTCGTCAAGCAGCGGCTCCCAACAGCAGCCCGCCTCGACCTTTATCTTTTCGGCAGCTTCGGCGGCTATATTCTTTACGATGGAAATGTCGCTGGTAACCTGTGCCCCGCCCACAGGAACAGACGCGGTAAAACATGCCGCGCCCTGGTTGTAGACAAGTATGTTTGAAGTACCGCCGCCCAGATCGAGCAGAACTACACCCATCTCTTTTTCCTCATTTGTGAGGACGGCGCGCCCGGAGGCAAGCGTCTGAAGCACCAGGCCGTTCACCCGAAAACCGGCGCGATTAACGCAGTTAACCAGATTCTGCGCGCTTGTCATGGAACAGGTGATGATAAGAACTTCACTTTCAAGCCTTACACCTATCATGTGTAACGGGTCCCGTATGCCGGGCTGGTTATCTACGATGTAGGTTTGAGGAATAACTTCCAGAATTTTTCTGTCCATCGAAAAATCAACGGCGCGCGCCGCCTCCAGCACACGTTCCAGATCGTCCCCGCTTATCTCGCGGCGGGCGCGATTCTTGCCGTTCACGGCAACCACCCCGCGAGATATGATGCCTTCCGTATGGCTGCCGCTTATCCCCGTCCAGAAGTTGTCCGCAACCTGTCCGCTCATCAATTCCGCAGCCTCCACAGCGGCGGAAATGGAACGCAGCGTAGCGTCAATGTTTACCACCACGCCCTTTCGCAGCCCTGTAGACGGACTCTGCCCCACGCCCGTTATCGAAAAACCGCCTTGCGGACTACGTTCAGCGATGACGGCGCGAACCTTTGTCGTACCTATATCAAGTCCTACAATGATGCTATTCCTCGCCATACTCACATTTCCCTAACTTTGTACGAAGCCGTACCGGTTCTGAAATCCAGTTCATCAAGCGCCACGCCCTTTTCGTTCAACACATCCAGCAGCAACAGCATATAGCGCAGTTTGTCTTCAGTTATATGCCGGCCTATACGAATCCTGGCAGGATTGTACACAGTGTACAAGGTCAATTCGTAGGCGTCATACTTCTTTTTGTTTATTTGTATTTCGGAGATGGCGGAAAGCAGCTCCGGCGCGTCAACGCGCAGTGTATGTAATTCGTTGAACAGGGGTACGAGGAATTCGGGAAGCCGGAGGCCCGCCGCTATGTTTTCAAATACGAGGCCGGATACCACAGGGAGCGATGCGTTCACCTCCGCTCCGCCGTTCTGTCCTATCTGAAACAACACGCCGTCTTTGTCAAAGAAGACGGGAACCGTCCTGCCGTCCATGTCCGCCGTCCCGGCAGCCACGGGGACGCGGTTCGTGATCACTATCTCGATACTGTCCGGGAAGTGCTTCATCACCCTTGCGCTTTCAACCACGGGAAGGGCTGACAGGGCTTCAGCCGCCGCCGCCGCGTTTACCGACATGAACGAAGAACGCGAGTCGATGCCGGCCTGTTCCAGAACTACCAGACGGCCGATTCCGTCAAACCCCTTTACATCCACCGCGCTGAGCGGCATACAGGGGCTTATCACAAAGAGCCAGAGCAATTCACCGGCCAGCAGAATCGAGCAGGCGATCAAAATCCGCTTTAACGGTTTTTCAAACTTAAAATTTTCTTTTTCGTCCGCGCCGACTGTATCGATATTTTCGTCTATCGCGGCGTCATACCCCATAGCGGCCTTATATTCCATTGTAAACTCCACTATTCGATTTTCCCTCCGGTGCGGAAAACGCCGGGGCGCGGGAGACATTAACGATAAGGCCGGACATTATCAGCGTTACGAGCAGGGATGAGCCGCCGGCGGAAAAGAACGGCAGCGGTACGCCGGTTGCGGGCGCCGTGCCGGAAACGACGGCAATGTTGAGCAGAACCTGCGTAACGATCATGTTTACCATGCCGCAGGCCAGGAGGTACTTGAACGTATCACCCGACCTTAACGCGGCGCGGTAGCCGCGCCACGCGAAAAACGCGAACATAAGGACGAATATTACAACGCCGATAAAGCCCCCCTCCTCGGAAAACGCCGCAAAAATAAAATCGCTCTGAATCTCAGGCACACTCTGAATCTTCCGCGTTCCCAGCCCTATACCTTTGCCCCAAAAACCGCCGGAACTCACCGTTACCACCGAGGCGTGTACCTGATACCCCGCCCCCAGCGGCTCCCAATCCGGCCATATAAAACTTATCAGCCTGCGAAGACGGTGTTCCTTCGTCAGTACAAGCAGAAAAGAAACCGGCAGGAATATCATAGCCGCGCTGACAAAATAGCGCTTCTTTATTCTTGCCAAAAAAAATATAAAAAGGGCATTGCTTGCGATAAAAACCGCCGTTGAAAAATTGTTTTGCAGCAGTATCAACGTAAAGAATAGCATGGTAATCAGCGTGGGCGGGAGGATGCCGGATACAAACGTATCGAGCTTTTCCTTTTTCTTGTCAAAAATATGGGCAAGGTAGAGCGGCAGTACCAGCTTGACCAGTTCTGAAGGCTGGAACGAAATTCTGCCCCGGCCTATCCAGCGGGACGCGCCGTTGATAGTAAGGCCGATACCGGGAACAAAGGTGAAGCAACAAAGAATTATCGTGGTTATTACCAGAAATTTTATCGAAGAACGCAGTGTTTCTATATTTATATTGGCGGCTATCACAAAAAGAACAAAGCCGGCAGCCGCGAATACGGATTGACGGGAAACAAAATGCCAACTGTCGCCCTTGTACCAGCTTTCCGCAAAAGCGTACGACGCCGAATAAAGCGTCGCCAAACCCGCTCCCGTAAGTAATACTATGCATACTACCAGCCCGTGATCAAAGACTGCTTTGTTACCCGTGCTGTCAACAGAAAAACCCATCCCTCCCCCAAGGACTCTATATTAAAAATAAAAATCCGCGCCCGTCAAGTATTACAACCGCTGCCCGTTCACACCAAAACATACCATATCAAAAGTAAATCATGGACGATCCAAATCATATATTTTTTAAAAACAATAAACAAGCCACCCATCCGCACTTAACGCCGAATCTTAAATCATTGTATCTTCAATGTTGACAGGGCTATTATCGCAAACAAGCCGCCAAGTATCCAGAAGCGGGTTACAACCTTTGTTTCCGCCCAGCCGGACAACTCAAAATGATGGTGCAGCGGCGCCATTTTGAACACACGCTCCTTTTTCATCTTGTACACAAGCACCTGTATTATTACCGAGGCCGCCTCAAGCACAAAGACGCCGCCGGCTATCAGTACCAGTATTTCCTTTTTTATCAGCAGCGATACTACCGATATGACCCCGCCCAACGCAAGGCTGCCGACATCGCCCATGAATACGTCGGCAGGGTGGGCGTTAAACCAGAGAAAACCGACACAGGCCCCCACCCCCGCCAGGCAGAATACGGTAAGCTCCCCCGCGCCGGGAATGTACGGAATACCGAGGTATTGGGAATAATCGGCGCGGCCTGAAAGGTATGTAAGTATCGCAAGGCTTATGAATACAAAGATCAGCAGCCCTGAAGCAAGACCGTCAAGGCCGTCACTCAGGTTTACCGCGTTGCTTTCGCCAACCATTAAAAGCACGGCAAACGGAATCCACAGAACACCCATGTCAATGACAGGATTCTTGAAAAACGGCAGGTACAGGACGGTGGATATTTTTTCGTACCTGTACAGGTACAAAGCTATTCCCAGGGCCGCCAGAAATTGCAGGATAAGTTTTACCCGTGCCGGCAGGCCGCGCGCATCGTGCCTTTTTATCTTCAAAAAATCATCGGCAAAGCCAATCGCGGCAAACAGGATAAACGCGCCAAGCGTAAGCCATACCTTTGAATTATCCAAATCCATCCAGAGCAGCATAGAGATAAGCACGGATATTATTATCAAAAGGCCGCCCATTGCCGGCGTGCCGTCTTTTTTAAGATGAGTCGCCGGGCCGTCGTCCCGTACCGGCTGCCCTATATTGAATCTTTTAAGCCGTTCAATGATGGGAGCGCCAAATAAAAAGCAGAGCAGCAATGTAGAAAGCGCCGCGTAAGCGCCCCTTAATGTTATGTATTGAAATACGTTAAACGCGGTCCAATACTTAACAAGCGGATAAAAAAATTCCAAAAACACAAAAACCCCTTAAAAACAAACATTAGGTTCAGTTTTGAAACTGAACCTGTTTACACAGCCCTCTCCAACGCGCAGCCCCTGCTGCCCTTTAACAGAATCATGTCGCCCGCTCTCGCGCTGCCACGCACCTTGGACCTTAACTCGTCAATACTGTTTGTATGAAACACAAATTTATCTGTTAAATTTTTTAGCTTCGCAAAAGAATCCGTTGTTTCTTCGCCAAACAAAAAAATAATATCCGCTCCGGATTTTGCAAGCCGCTCTCCCAGCGCCTCGTGCGCCGACTTTGTCCTGCCGCCCAGCTCAAGCATGGAACCTATTACATAGATGCGCCGCCCGTTCCAGTCCGCCCCGTCGCAAAGGGATATTGCCTTTTCCATCGAGTCGGGGTTTGCGTTGTAACAGTCCCGCACGATGGTAAAATCACCGGCGATGATCTCGCCGCGGCCAAACAGCGGTTTGGCCGCGGCGAGTCCCGCCCGCACAGCCTCACCGCTTACGCCGGCGGCCTCCGCGGCGGCGGCGGCGGCAAGCGCGTTCATCAAATTATGCTCGCCGGGCAGCGCAAAGTTTACGCTTTTACCGTCCCAGACGACAGTACTGCCTAAAAGCCCCCGCGATTCGGCGCCGCCGAATTTTTTTGAAGAGGTTTTTCCGAAACGGGACACCCGTCCGTTCACCCCTTCCGACAGAAAACCCGTAAAAACACCGTTTTCCGGCAGCAACGCAAGCTCTTTACCGGTAAAACAGGAAAAAATCGACCTTTTTTCGGCGGCAATCTCCCGTTCGCCGCCTATTATGCCGGCATGGGCCAGCCCGGTATTCGTTATCAACGCGATCTCCGGCCTAAGTATTGACGCAAGCTCGGCAATTTCACCCTTCCTGTTCATCCCCATCTCGAAAATTCCAACCTTGTGCCCCGCCCGAATACGGAACACTGAAAGCGGCAGCCCCAAATCGGAGTTAAGGTTGCCATCGTTAAACACCACGTCCCGTTCAGCCCCTATCATCCCGGCGGCAAGTTCCTTCGTCGTCGTCTTACCGGACGAACCGGTGATCCCTATCCTAAGCAGGCCGGGAAACCGGTCGATGTAGGACGCCGCAAGGATGTGGAGAGCCCTCAAAGTGTCCCGTACCAGAAGCAGCGTTCTCCCTGCTTCCCGGGCCGCCTCCGCAAGCCTAAACGCGGGAACCTTACTCCCTTCGACAAGCGCTCCCGCCGCGCCGGAGGCGAAGGCCGCTTTTACAAAGGCGTGGCCGTCTGTCCTCTCACCCGGCAGCGCGACAAACAGCGAACCGGCGGCGGCCTCCCGTGAATCGATACAAACCGAATCAAAACCGCGATTCCCGGAAAACTGTAAAAGTTCAAAGCCGGAAAGGGACGCCGCCTCGTCAAACGTCATCAACATACATTCAGCAAGCGCCCTCATTCCCTGTGTATGATCACCTGAAGCACGTCCTCAGGCCGCTTTTTTTCCAGCATCAGGTTCGACCTTGCAAACTCTTCGATGCGGGCGGAGGAAGAAAGTACGGCAACGTCCATGATGAGCCGTTTATTGTTGTCAATCCACTCCTCCTGCCGTTCGGCCAGAATTTTCATTTCCTTCTTCAATGTGGAATACCGCGCCGACTGCCAGATCACGGCCCCCATTAAAAGCGGCAAGCTCAAGGCCATCGCGTACAAAAGTATTTTCCGTCCCATGAATATCCCCCTGCATTACAGTTTTTGAAGCGCCCGCAGTTTTGCGCTCCGCGACGGCGGGTTCGAGAGCAGCTCTTCCCGCGACGGAAGCACCGGCTTTGCCGTAAGCAACAGCGCCTCCTTTACTATCGGCGTTTCGGAGTTCCCGCGAAAGCCGGCGGCGGATTTTCCCGCTTTAGCACGGAAAAAGTTTTTGACGATCCTGTCCTCCAGCGAGTTGAACGTGATCACCCCTAGCCTGCCGCCCGGCCTTAACGCGGAGAATGCTGTCTCAAGCAGACCGGGCAGCTTTTTCAGTTCGCCGTTTGCCTCTACACGGAGAGCCTGAAAAACCTTTGTCGCGGGGTGAAGGCGGCGATGACGGCAGGCTGCCGGAACGGCATCCCACACAATCCGTTCCAGCGCACAGGTATCCGTAATCGCCGCCCGCCGCCTTGCCTCAACGATAGAACGGGCGATACGCCGTGAAAAGCGTTCCTCCGCGTTGAAGAATAACATATCGGCAAGGACAGTCTCGCTGTAGGAGGCAAGAATTTCAGCGGCGGACAGGCCGTTTTCGGTATCTATCCTCATATCCAAAGTTTCAGACCCTCTAAAACTGAAACCCCTGTCCCCTTTCTGATAGTGGTAAAGTGACACCCCCAAATCCAAAAGGATGATACCCGGCTGTCCGTTGACGGGGAAGGTTCCCGGCGCTCCCCACGCGCCGGGCTGTCGCAAAAAATCCTGCGCCCAACCCCGGTAGAACTCTATCCGTCCGCCAAATTCTTTTAAGCGCTCACGCGCTACTTTGATTATTTCTTTGTCCGCATCTATGCCCGTTATCCGCAAATTGGGAAAATGGCTCAAAAAAACGGCGCTATGCCCTCCTTCTCCAAGCGTGCAGTCTACCATGTACTCTCCCGCCGGAGAGGACAGCCTCTCCGTAGCAAGAAAGCGTATCAGCTCCTCCGGTAACACCGGAGTATGTACAACCGTCAAAATAGTTCGCCAAACTGTTCTGCCGCCAGTGCCAAACTTTCACCATCTTCGCCCTCGTTCGCGGCCTTGTACACGGCGGCGTCCCAAATCTCGATCCGCCGGCCCACGCCTATGACAAAGCAGTCCCGCTTAAGACCGGCGTACTCCCGCAGAGTCTGCGGTATAGCGATCCGGCTCGACTTGTCGATTTCCACCTCCGCGGCCCAGCCCAGAAAGTGGCGCTGCATCCTGCGAACATCCTTCAACATCGGTGAAGCGGACTCCCACTTTTCGGCAAACTCCCGCCACCTTTCGGGCGGGTAAACCCACAGGCACTGTTCTATACCGCGGGTAATCACGAGCTTTTCGCTGGCAAGCGCCCGTTGCAGCGCCGCGGGAAACGTTATGCGGCCCTTTTCGTCCAGCGTGTTGCAGTACCCACCGTTAAGCAAAGGGACGCCCCCCGCTGCCGTAAGCACCGCCGCTTTTCAAAAAAACCTCGCCACTAATCGCCACTTTTCGCCACCACTTCTAAGTTATAACCATCCGATTTCTTTAGGTCAATTAGGCTTTAGCGAATAAAGAAGAAATTTTCGCATTTTTTTACCGATTATTACTAAACAGATATATAGGTAAGGCCGGTCAGCTTAAAGGCCGCGCACCGTTCGCGTAAATCAGTGCTTTCTTGGCTTGCTATACAGCTTCAGGCATAGAAATATCGGTGTATTTAGGCGGGGGAAGCCTCCCCCGCGCTACAGCCCCGCAAGCGGGTCTTTCGCTACCCCCTCTCCTAGGGGCTACCGCCCCTAAAACCCCGCATTCCCGTACCGCTGCGCGGCTTATCGCCCCTGGTGCTAAACTTGGCCGTTGGCTTGTAAATGCCTGAAATTTAACCTATTATCTATAGTTCCCGCGACAAATTAACACTACGAGGCTAAACCAGCGTGAAGATGGCATAAACACCCGATATTATTGACATAACGAACTCACTCCAGTAAAATGTAGTGTAAATCACTAACACTACATGGAGGTTGAGCAATGGCTTACATAAGGTACTCGCCGCCCACACCAAAGGGAACTGTCTACGCCACGCTTGTAGACAGCGTGCGGCATGGCGCAAAAGTCGAACAAAAATATCTTGCTAACCTTGGCCGCGTTATAGACCGCCAAAAGGGCATATTCACAAACCGCGAGCGCGGGATATTTCAGTATTCTATTGAGAGCGGTTACGCGGATGTAAGCAGTACATACGAAGAATCCGCGATGCGCTCCGGAAAAACCGAAAAGCTGATACTTGATTTTGGGGATTCGTTCATTCTCGACAAATACATACGGTCTTTGCCCTTTTGGGACGCGCTTTCAAAGGTAATTCCAAGCGATAGCGACACACTCATGTCACTGTTGTTTTACCGTATCCTTACCGACAAGAAAGCCTACTGTTACGCAGATACATGGTGGACAGGCAATTATGCCTCTGTCTTGTTCCCAGCCTCACATCTGAAGAGTCAGCAGGTTAGGCGCCGCGCAAAAATAACATGACCATTTAGTCATGTTATTTTCCTTGCTGTATAAGCAATTGAATAAAATGCATAGCATTTTATTCTTGCGCAGTGCCTTAGTGAGTTTCTTGCGGCATTGTGGGACGAACGGGTACAGCGCGGTTTCTTTACGAACTATCTTGACTGTATATATGGGAAACAGGGGGATGCGGTGTACTTATTGACAGTTCGGGACTGCCGAATGCGTCAAAAATGTCTGTTACGCAGATCAGCAGCCACAACGGAGAGATTAACCTGGAGATTCGCTTGATCTATGTCATTGACCGCCGTAACGGTATGCCTATCTATTTCAGGTACTGTCCCGGCAACATTGTTGATGTGAGCACTCTGTGCACAACAATCGCCGAACTC